>CADEFY010000034.1:10517-15362 GCA_902826705.1 uncultured bacterium | reverse complement strand
CCGGGCCGTGGCTCGCGATCGGCCCCGATGCGCCGCGTGACTCGCTCAGCCTCTGGGCCGGGCGCGACTCGCTGGCCCTGGGATGGGGCGCTCCGCAGCGCGTGGCGCTCGGCGTGCGGGTGCAGGCACCGCAGTTCTTCGTCGATCAGGCGCACGCTTCGATGTCCGGGCTCGAGGCGGGCGCGCCGCCACGGCGTGCGCTCACGCCGTGGGTGCTGCGGCTGCGCGCGCCGGTCTCGCCCGCGGTGCTCGAGCGTGCGCGTGCGCTCGCCGCCGCAGAGCCGGGCACGAGCGTGGACGCGGCGCAGTTGCATCGGGCGCCGAGCCGCGCGCTCTACCGACTGTTGCTCGTGGGCGCCATGCTCACGGGACTCGTCGTGGTGCTGGTGGCCACGGCGCTGATCGCCGCGGAGTCCGAAGGGGACGTGCACGTGCTGCGTACGATCGGCGCGCCCCCTCGGCTGCTGCGCGCCCATGCGGCCGCGCGCGCCACGTATCTCGCCGCGCTGGGATGCCTGCTCGCAGTGCCCGCCGGGGTGCTGCCCGCGATCGGACTACTGCGGTCGGCCAACATCGCGCTTGATGTCGTGCTGCCCTGGCGTGACATCGCGCTCACGTTGCTGGGGCTGCCATCGCTCACGTGGCTCGTGTCGTGGTGGCGCGCGGCTCCGGGCCGAGCGATCACGCGCACACGCGTGTCGGCGGTGCTGGCCGCGGCCGGACTGCTCCTGGCGAACCACGCGACCGCAGGGGACGCGGACTCGGTCCGCTGGCGGCCGTACACGGGCCGCGCCACCGACGGCACGCCGCTCACGGGTGAGCTGGGCCGGATCTCCGTGCCCGAGGACCGCGCGCGTCCCGGCGGCCGCCGGATCGAGATCGCATTCGTGCGCTATCGCAGCACGCATCCCTCCCCCGGGCCACCGCTCTTCTTCCTCGAGGGCGGCCCGGGCGGCTCGGGCGTGGAGGGCTGTGCCTTCGTCGCCACGCATCCGCTGATCCGCGCGCTCGAGCATGGCGATGTGATCGGTATCGACCAGCGCGGCACCGGGCTCAGCCGGCCGGACCTGGCCACTCCTGACTTCCCCTACTCGCTCCCGTTGGACGAGCCGCTCACTCGCGAGGCGGACGTGGCCGCGTTCACCGCGGCGGCCGAGCGCGCGGCGTCCTATTGGCGCGGTCGCGGTGTGGACCTCTCGGCGTATCACACCGACGCCAGCGCCGACGACGTCGACGACGTGCGCCGCGCGCTCGGGCTGCCCCGGATCGTGCTGTACGGCAGCAGCTACGGCTCGCATCTCGGTCTCGCCATCCTGCGCCGCCACGGCGCGCATGTGGCGCGTGCGTGGTTGAGCAAGGTCGAGGGCCCCGACGACACCTGGAAGTCCCCCGCCCTGATCGAGCGACAGATCGACCACCTCCACGCGCGGGCTGCGCGCGACGCGGCCGTGTCCGCCCGCGTGCCCGACCTGCGGGGCGCGCTGCACGCCGCGCTCGCACGGCTGGCCCGGCGCCCGCTCGTGGCCACGGCCCGGCGCGGGCAGCCCGACTCCGCGCGCATCGTGCTGGGCCCCTTCGACCTGCAGGTGGTGGTGGCCAACGCGCTCGGCACCACGCGCGGACAGGCCGGACTGCCGCGGCTGCTCGAGGCCCTCGCGCGCGGGGACGGCTCGCGCCTCGCCGACCTCGCGCTGCCCGCGCGGCGCGCGAGCGTGGGCTCCATGATGACGCTGGCCATGGACTGCGCCTCCGGCGCGAGCGCCGCACGCCGTGTGCGCCTGGCGCGGGAGCGCGCCGAGCACCCGTTGCTCGACGATGCGATCCACGCGCCGTTCGTGCCGAGCGTGTGTCGGGCCTGCGGGCTCGCCCCGCTGCCCGATGCGTTCCGTGCACCGGTCACGAGCGACGTGCCGGTGCTGTTCGTGAGCGGCTCGCTCGATGCACGCACGCCTCCCGAGAACGTCGAGGCGCTGCTCGCGGGGTTCCGTCGCGGCGTGCACCTCGTGGTCGAGGGCACGGGGCACGACAGCCGCGAGCTGGCCTCCGAGGAGTACCGCGAGCGCGTGCAGGCGTTCCTGCGCGGCGAGCCCGTGGGCCCCGCCACGTTCAAGCTGCCGTTCCGGTTCGAGCCGTTCGACGTGCCGTGAGGTGCTTCAGCGCGCGCGCGCGACGACTTGGATCGCGCGCAGCGGCATCTTGAACGGTGCGACGCCGCCCGCATCGGCGAACGCCGCAGCCACCGCGTCGATCACCGTCTCCTCGGGCGCCGTGGCGCGTTCTCGGATCGCCACCACCGTGGGGTTGCCGGTCACGACTCCGGTGGCGGCCTCGCGCGCCGTGGGGCAGTGCCCGACGCGGTCGACGGCCTCCAGGGCCGACACCTCGAAGCCGGCGTCGGACAGCGTGCGCCGCAGCATCGGCTCGTCGTGGCAGCTGAACGGCACCTGATAGAAGTCCGGCGGGTCGCTGGTGAAGTAGCGCGGCACGATCTCGCTCGCGAGGCGGAACATGGGATTGGAGTCGAGCGAACCCCAGACATTGAACACGAAGCGGCCGCCCGGACGCAGTACGCGCCGCGTCTCGCGCATGGCCGCCAGCTTGTCGGGGAAGAACATCACGCCGAACTGACACACCACGTCGTCGAACGTGGCGTCGTCGAACGGCAGGGACATGGCGTCCGCCGGCCGCCACTCGATGCCGGTCGCACGCACGCGCTCGCCGGCGATCGCCAGCATGTCCGGGTTGAGATCGGTGGCCACGAGCCGCGCCGATGCGGGCAGCACGCGGCGCAGCCGTTCGGTCACGATGCCCGTGCCCGCTGCCACCTCGAGCACGGCCTGCGAGCGCGACCAATCCACGGCGGCGAGGAGTGCTTCGGCATAGGGCTCGAACAGCAGCGGCCCCAGGCATCGGTCGTAGACCGCGGGGATCGAACCCGCGAATGCCGCATTGCGATCGGTCATGGCTGGCCTCCGGTGATCGGTTCGCCGTCGCGTGCTTCGCGCGACACGCCAGCATACGCCAACGAGATCGCCCGGCCCCCTCGCGGGGGCCGGGCGTCTGCTCCTCGGGCGGGGAGGAGTCCTACTGGCCCGCGGAGATCACCGCCACCAGCGCGCCGTTCTCGATCGTGAACGAGTAGGTGCCCGTGGTGCCGAGTGCGTACAGCGCGAACTCGCCGTCGCCCTTGATCTCGCTGATCAGCTCGGCGCGGCCCACGAACAGCTGCGCAGACTGGTCCCAACCGATCGTGGCCGTGGCGCCGTTGTCCAGCGTCATCGGACCCCAGATCCGGGTGCCCGCGGCACGCACTGCGGCGTCGGTGGTGAGCGGCGCGCCAGGAGACGCCACCATCCACACCTCGACGGTCGTGGCCACGCCCGTGTTGGTGAACTGGCCGAGTAGCGCCAGGTCCGACACGGTGTCGATCTTGTCCTTGTTGTCGTTGTACTCATCCACCGTGGAGAGGTCGATGAGCTGCCCGAAGACCGCCGTGGGCGACGAGACCGTGATGGGCGTGTCGAAGTTGAACACGACCGTGAACTGCCCGGAGACCAGGAAGCATCCCGCGGACATGAGAGCAGCGAGCGACAGCGTCGAAGCCCAGAACCTGAACTGCTTCATGAGGTCTGCCCCCTCTCTCAAGGCGCGCTGAACAGCGCGTAGTGAAGGCCCACAGTGGCGTTGCCGAACTTGCGCGACGTCTCGCCGTCGACCACGGCCTGCAGCTCGCCGCGGACGTGGATCGAGAACTTGGGCGCCGGCGAGATGCCGATGCCGAGGCCGCCGTTGAACGTGGTGAAGCTGTCATCGAAGCCCGCACGCTTGAGCGAGGTCTGGCCGACGCCCGCGAACGGATAGAACGACACCGGGCCACCCATCGTGAGCAGCACGTTGGCGCCGAAGCTCGTGACGTCGAAGCCCTCGCGCGTGTAGGTGAAGCCGCCGATCTCCTCCTCGGCCTCGCCCATGGCGGAGCTGGCGAAGAACGGTTCGACCGTGAGCAGCGGGACCAGCTTGACGGGCACACGCAGACCGAACGTGGTGCCCTGCTTCTGATCGTCCTGCACGATCGGGATGCTCAGACCGCCGAAGACACCAGCTTCGATGCCCGTGGCGTGCGCCGTCGACGTGGCGAGTGCCAACGCGACCAGCGCGGTTGCGAACAGACGCTTCATGGGTCTCCTCCCCTTGGCGAGCGGCCGCGGGGGGAGCCCCGGGCCACCTCTGAAGACGGTACGGAAGTGCCCGGCGTTACAGGCTCTTCGCACCGCCCTTGTTCTCGGCCGCGGCCGGCCGCTACTGGAGCGTGTGGACGAGATGGATGGTCGCGCCGCAGTACCGAGTGAGCAGATCGGCGATGCGTGCGAGCATCACCGACAGATCCTCTGTCGAACGTTCAGCGGGGCAATACACCACCGCGAGCAGCGCACGCGTCCCGGTGGTCACCTGTGTGCGTGCAGAATCCGAAGTCGGTGCGCCGAATGGCCCATCGTCATCGGCGAGCAGCGGGCGTCCGGTGAGCCCGACGCGGCCCTTGCGGATGCCCTCGTAGCCCTCGCCCGCGCGACCCAGTCGCGCGAACACCGCGCCCTTCACGAGGTCGCGGTCATAGAGCCCCAGCGAGAACTGGTGCTCGATGGACGCGAGATTGCAGCAGTCCACCGCGGGCGCGATGCGTGGCAGCGCCTTGCCCTGTTGCACTCGGCGGAGCAGGGCCTCGCTGGAGGGTCGTGTCTTGGTGGGGTCGACGCCGAGCCGGTGGAACATGCGGCGATTCTCACCCATGCCGGGCAGATCGCCGGCCGAGCGGCCGGCCATGCGGGACACGACGCGCTGGAGCGC
>CADEFY010000034.1:0-10507 GCA_902826705.1 uncultured bacterium | reverse complement strand
TGGAGCGCGTCGTCGCGTTCATGCCCGAAGCCCTCTCCGAGGTCCTCCGTGGAGAGCCCATCGGCCTCCAACCAGCCCAGCGTCAGGATCCCGCGGAGCGATGCGTCGACCTCGAACGCGAGGCCGCTGCGAGTCGGGAGCGTCATCGGCTACTCCTCACCGCGGCGCGCGAGTGTCGCGCTTCGACGCGGGTCATCTTGATACGGAGTGCTGCTGCCTTGCCTCGTGGTGTTCCATGCCTCGGAGAGAAGCGGGCGGCGGGAAATCCCTTTCCGACCCAGAGCCAGAGGGTGACGCGGATCGCGCCCCCTTGTCACTGCGGCCAACAAACCCTCTGTCCGCCGACCGCCGGTCCCTGAGCACACTGCGCACGATGGCCACTTCCGTGCGTCGCTCCGGCGTCGGCTGCGCATGATGCTCGTCACGTGTGACGCAGCCGTGGTGCGGTGAACGCGCTGGCAACATAGCCGACGACTCGCGCGTGCGCCAGCAGATTCGCACCTGCGCGATGCATCACGAAGCGGACGGACTCACTTCGGGTGCGGGCGGCAACTTGCGCGTGACGGATTCGATTCGCCACACGCGACGCGCTTCACCCTCACCCAACTCCACGGCATCACCGACGGCGCGTCCGACGAGCGAACGTGCGATCGCCGCCTGATGCGAGATCACGTTCTCTCCCAGGTGATGCTCCCCATCCCCGAGGATCCAGTAGCTGACATTGTCCTCATCGGAGACCAGGATCACTTCGGTGCCCAGCCCCGCCACGCCGCTCTCGAACTCGGCATCCTCCACGAAGCGCGCGCGCGTCAGCCGCAGCTGCAGTGCGCCCACGAGCTTCTGGTAGTTGGCCTGCTTGTCCTTGGCGGAGTGGTACTCGGCATTCTCCTTGAGATCGCCCAGTTCGCGTGCGCGCTGGATGGTCTGGGGGATCGTCGTGCGCAGCTCGCGCTCGAGCGCCTCCATCTCCAGCTGGAGCTTGTGGAACGTGGCCCGCGACATGACCGGCACATCGAACACCTCGGCCTGCTCGCCCACCGAGCTGAACAGCTTCTCGGCGCGCTTCTGCCGGTGATCGAGCACCCAGGTCTTCTCATCGGGCAGCCCCAGGCGCGCGATCGCATCGAGCGTGGGGAACAGGTAGCGATCGCTGGAGCGCCAGCCGCGCAGCAGCACGCGCACCTTGAGGCGCATCTCGGCGGCCATCGGCACGGGTGCGAGCAGGCGCTCGAACTCGCCGCCAGCTTCGAGCCATCGCGAGACCTTCTCGACCGTGGACGGCTTGGGCCGCTCCTCGAGCAACTGCAGTGCGGCGAACATGAGCCGCCATGCGTCCTCGGGTGACTCCTTGGCCTCGAATGCCTCCTCGATCAACCGCATGGCCGCCGCGGGGTACTGCACGCAGTGGTCGAGCAGCACGCGACGCAACCGGGCACGACCCGCATCATCGAGCGTGAGCCGCGCCTTCTCGGCCTCGTCGCGCACACCGGCGAAGCGCGAATCGAGTGCCGACAGGATCGCCTCCGCGTCCACGCCCGCCGCGCGCGAGTCGGCGAGCAGCAACAACTGCTCGTCCTCGGTGGACAGGTCCGAGATCGTGAGGCCCTGCTCCCACAGTCCGCGCAGCACGCCCAGCCAGTCGCCGCGCATCTCCGGGTACCAGCGCGTCAGGTACAGGCCGCCGCGAGCGCGGTCGGCGCGCTCGGCGTCGGGGTCGGCCACCAGGCGCTGCACGAAGCGGCCGAAGCGGCCGCGCAGCGCCTCTTCGCTGCCGGGATGCTGCGCGAGGAACTTCTTGATCACGCCCAGGTTGGTGCGCGCCGGCTTGCGAGGCTCGAATGGCGGCAGTGGCGTGATGTCGGACGCGCTCGCGATCGCGACGCCCTCGGGCGCGAGTCGGTACACCTGCTCGAACGCACGCGAGTGGTCGATGCGCGGGTCCTTCTCGCAGGCCGGCTTGCCCTTGCGCCAGAACGCCGTCCACTCCTTGGCCGGCACCAGTTCGGCGCTGACCATGAACATCTTGAGGCGGCTGGCGTCGGCCTCGCCACCCAGCGCCTTGAGTGCTCCCACGATGAGCGTGCCGTGCTCTTCGGTGCGCAGGCGCACCAGTTCGGCCGGCGCCGAGAGGCGCAGCAGCCGCACGTCATCCTCGAGGATCGGGGCCAGCGTGCGGCGCGCCGCAGCGTAGGGCATGCGGCGGGCCTTCTCCTTGACGAAGTCGATCACGACCGTCTCGGTGTCGTTGCTCACGATGCGGCCGGGGCCGAAGCCGTCGTGCAGGATGCCGCGGCCGGGTGCGAGCGCCGCGATCGAGTCGAACGACTCCATGGCCTTCGCGACCGGCTGCTCGCCGTTGGTGAGGCCGCTCTGCGTGAGCGCGTCGTCCACGTTGGGCACGCCCGCGCCGGGGCCCTGCTTCATGGCCAGCGCCACCGCTTCGCGGAACGGCTCGCCCGCATCGTCGCCCTTGGCGCCGGTGGCCGTGGCCACCACGCGCCGCAGCGGCTCGAGCGCGGCGCCCGCGTGGTTGGACTTGGCCAGCCCCTGCACGGTGACGGCGGCGATCTGCGCCGCTTCCTTGAGCGCGCCCTGCGCGGCGACGACCGGCAGCGCCAGCGCGAGCTGCGCCAGCCCCTCGTGATCCGAGTGCTCGGCCAGCTCGAGCGCCGACTCCTCGAGGTCGCTCCAGCGCTGCGATTCGGCGAATGCGGCGGACAGTTCGGCGAGCAGAGCGCGGCGATCCTCGTTGCGGCCCGCCTCGCCGAGGCGCTTGGCGAGCTTCATGGCCAGGTCGAGGTCGTCGGGCATCACCGCCCACGCGCGCGACAGCGCGTCGATGCGGTCGGGCTCCTTGCCGAGCGCCTCGTGCGCCTGCACGAGCAGCTTGGCGGCGGCCTGCGAGGTGACCAGTCCCAGCGCGCGGTCGGCGATCGCGGCGAGCGGCTCCCACTGCTTGTCGCCTGCGAGCTTCTGGCCCAGTTGCAGCAGAGTCTGGTTGGCGCGCTCGAGGTCGCCGTGCAGGGCCGAGCATGCGGCGAGGAGGTACGAGACGCCGCGAGGGGCGTCGGCCTCGCGCTGGCGATTGGCCAGCTCCTTGATCACCGACTCGATGCGCTTCTCATCCTGCGCGTCGTGCGCGATCGACTCGAGTTGTTCACGCGAAGCCGGGGTGAGATCGGAACCGAGGTCACCCCGGAGGATGGACGGCAGGACTTCGCGGACGGGCATGGTCCCTCGTATGGAGATGGTGCCGATGTACTGGGTGCGGACCGCGGAATATCCCGTAGCGCGCCGCGCGCCGCAAGCGCGGGCCGGGCGCGAATGGAGCGCGCACGCGTCGCCCGCGCAAGCGGCTCGCCGTGGCGCACTTGCGCGCGTCAGCCGCCCGTCGCCTCGCCCACTGCCGCGAGCGCCGCCAACAGCGCGACGAACCCGATCACACCCGCCGCGACGAGCGTGCCTCGCAGCGTGCCGATCCGCGCGTGCCGCACCACGGAGCCGCGGCCACGGTCCCAGGGCGCGACCCCATCGCGCCGGAGACGCTGGTAGCTGAGCAGATACGTGATCAAGGTGACGAGTCCGGCGCCCAAGCCCAGCAACCACACGCTCGCCGAGCGCTCGAGCGCGGCGCGATACGTGAGCCGCGCGCCCTCTGCGGTCTCGACGTGTGTGCGCAGCAGCGCCTTGCCCGGCGTGGTACCGGTGCGCGCGAGGAGCAGCGCCTCGAACGGGATGTAGATCGCGAGCATCACGAACCCGAGCACGAACTCCTGCAGCCGGCCCTTCGCTTCGAGGCCGAAGACCGCGAGCACGATGCCGCTGACGACCGACCAGATCATCACGTCGAGGTTGCGCGCCCAGAACCGCACCCACGGCCGCACCTGCGGCACGCCCTCGGTGGCGCGCGCAGTCGCGCGTGCGGCGAGCCGTGCGGCCCAGGGCTCGACCTCGTGCGCTGGGCGCCACTCGCCCTGGCCGTCGGTCCAGACGAGCGCATCGGGCGCGAGTTCGCCCGAGTCCAGCCGCGCCTGCAGCGTGGCCTCGTCCACCGGCCCGTGCTGCATGGCGTCCTTGGCGTAGAACCACTCGCGCATGTCGGCCTCCCCGGGAGTTCCGCCCGCCCGATGCGCGATCAGACCACATCGCCACGCACCGCGCACGTCCTGCGGCCTGTCGGACAGTGGCCCTCCCCGCCGCGCGCGCCTATGCTCGCCGGTATGCGCATCTACACTCGCACCGGCGATGACGGCACCACCGGGCTGCTCGGGCGCGAGCGCGTGCCCAAGCACGACGTGCGCGTGGAGGCCTATGGCAGCGTGGACGAGCTGAATGCCACGCTCGGCGTGGTGCGGGCGCACGATGGTGCCGGCTGGTTCGCCGACATGCTGCCGGGCATCCAGGCGACGCTGTTCCGGGTGGGCGCCGAGCTGGCCACGCCCGATGAGAAGGTGCTGGAGAAGCTGGACCGCGTGGCCGATACCGACATCGAACAGTTGGAGCGCGGCATCGACCGCATGGAAGCCGATCTGCCGCCGCTCACCCGCTTCGTGATCCCCGCGGGCACATCGCTCGCCGCACATCTGCACTTGGCGCGCACCGTGTGTCGCCGCGCCGAGCGCCGCGTGACGGCGCTGGCCGCGCGCGAGTCGATCGAGCCGCGGATCGTGAGGTATCTCAACCGACTCGCCGACCTGTTGTTCGTGATGGCGCGTTGGAGCAATCATCGGGCGGGTTCGCCCGAGGTGACCTGGCCGGCCTGACCCGGCGGGGCACACCCCCCGAAACGCGGGCTTGCATCCGGCCGCGGCTTGGGCTTACATCATGTCACTGCCGCCGATGACGCTGACGTCAGGCGGTTCTGTTCGCACGGAGGAAGCCCTTGCACCGCTGGCTCGCGGATCGCGCGCCCGGTGGCTCCTCCCGCAGCCTTCTCCTCGTCGCGCGAGCGCGCCTGCCGAGAACTCGTCGGCCGCCGCAGGCCAGCCGGTCCAGGAGAGGGCGGTGCCGCCCGGCCGTGACTGCGCCGGGAACGACACCAGCACCGCACCCGAGGTGCTCGCGGGAGACTGGAACCGAAGCGACTGGATCTTGAACACCCTGGCGCAGGAGCCCGGACGACCCGGGCGAGCGCCGGTGAGCATCAGGCCGAACGAGCCGGAGTCCGCGCGAGCGCGCTGACGCGCCGCGACACGACGATCGGACGCTCTGCCGATTCCCGCGTGGTGAACTGGGCGATGTGCGCCCGGAACCGCGCATGTGTACCACCCCCGGGGCCGACCGCGGTCGCCCGGCAAGGACCCACCCATGAGACCTCGCCGTCGCCGCATCCGCGCACCACGTCCACTCGACGCGGGCGCCGCCCCCGAATCACGCAACGAGGCCACACCGATGAACGATTCACCCCCGTCCTTCGACGCACCCGCGCCGTACGTCCCCGATTCCCCCGCTCCGGCCCCCGAGCGCAGCGCCGATGGCGCCGCCGAGCCGCCGAGCGCCGGCGGAGACGGCGCGCCGCGCGAAGGCGGCCGCGAAGGCGGCTACCGCTACGACAACCGCAACAACAACAACCGCCGCCGCCGCCGTCGCCGCCGCGGACCCAATGACGGCCGGCCGAACGACCGCCCCAATGGCGGCCCGCAGAACGGCCAGCCCTACCAGGACTCGCGCGATCGCGGCTACGCGCAGGATCGCGGCGGGCGCCGCGGCCGCCGCGGCCGCAGCAACGACGGGCCGCGCCCGCAGAAGAAGCGCGGACTCGAGGTGCTGCGCCAGATGCAGAACGTGGGCGCCGCGCTCGACCCCGAGCAGCGCCTGATCCTCGAACTGCCGCCCGGGCAGGGCACGCCGCCCGGCGGTGACCGCCTGACGGGCCGCGCGATCGACCTGATCGCGCCGATCGGCCGCGGCCAGCGCTGCCTGCTGGTGGCGCCGCCCAAGGCCGGCAAGACGCGGATCCTCCAGTGCATCGCCGCGTCGATCGCGCACAACCACCCCGACGTGAAGGTGTACGCGCTGCTCGTGGACGAGCGTCCCGAGGAAGTGACCGACTTCAGGCGCAACACGCCGGCCGAAGTGATCGCCGCCTCGAGTGACATGAGCGCGCGCGAACACATCGAGTGCGCCGAAGAGGCCATGGACCGCGTGGCGCAGGAAGTGATCGACGGCAAGGACGTGGTGCTGCTGCTCGACTCGATCACGCGTCTCGCACGCGCCTACAACGCCGCGGCCGGCAACGGCGGGCGCACCATGTCGGGCGGCCTCGACTCCAACGCCATGCAGGCGCCGCGGCAGATCTTCGGATCCGCGCGCAAGATCGAGAACGGCGGCTCGCTCACGATCATCGGCACCGCGCTCATCGACACCGGCAGCCGCATGGACCAGATCATCTTCGAGGAGTTCAAGGGCACCGGGAACTCCGAGATCTACCTCTCGCGCGAGCTGTCGGAACGCCGCATCTTCCCGGCGATCGACATCGCCCGCAGCGGCACGCGCAAGGAGGAGAAGCTGATCCCGCCGGAGCAGATCAGCACGTTCCAGGCGCTGCGCCGCGTGCTGCTGGGCATGCCGCTGCAGGAGGCCATGAGCAAGCTGGTCGACCGCCTGAACAAGACCAAGACCAACGAGGAGTTCTACCAGTTGGTGCGGGTGGGCGAGAGCTAGAGGGGCGCTCCGCAAGGAGCCCAGCGCGACGATTCCCGTTGACCGCGGCACCGGCGGCATGGTTCGATCATGGCAGCCGCATCCACGGACCGGGGATCCGTGACCTCGAGAGCGCGCGCCATGACTTGTCCCGGCCGTTGGATCCGCCCCGCCGTGCGTGTGCTCGCCGCACTCGGGCTGCTGATGTCCTCCTCCGCACGAGCCGAGTGGCCGAGCAGTTCCACATTCAATGTGGCGATCTGCACAGCGCCTGGCTTCCAGAACGCCCCGCGGCTCGTCACCGACGGCGCCGGGGGCGCGCTCGTGCTGTGGCTCGATCAGCGCGATGGCGTGCAGTCCGACCTCTACGCCTCTCGCGTGCTCGCCGACGGGACGCTCGCTCCGGGATGGCCCGCGCAGGGCCGCGCGATCTGCCTGGCACCCGGGAACATCACTCAGGTGCAGGTGCGAGCGGATGGCAGCGGTGGCGCGCTGATCGCGTGGTCGGACTTCCGCAGTGGCGCGGGCAGCGACATCTACGCGCATCACCTGCTGGCCGATGGTTCGCTCGATCCGCTGTGGCCGGTCGACGGGCTGCTCGTCTGCGCCGCCGACAGCAGCCAGTTCCTCTCGAGCCTTCTGCTGGATGGTACGGGTGGGATGGTTCTGGCGTGGGCCGACCTGCGCAGCCGCTCGAGTCGCGATGTGTACCTGCAGCATGTGCTCGCGCCCGGGGTCGTGGATCCGAGCTGGCCCGCGTGCGGGCTCGCGGTGAGCACCGGCGCGGGGGACCAGACCGGCGCGCAGTTGGTCGCGAGTGGCAGCGACGGAGTGCTGGTCGTCTGGAGTGACGCGCGCAGTGGATCGGCCGACATCGTCGCGCACCGCGTACTCACGAGCGGCGCGCTCGACCCCACGTGGCCGGCGGGAGGACGTCTCGTGTGCAGCGCGACCGGGGACCAGTTCACCCCGGCCCTGGCATCCGATGACAGCGGCGGCGCGCTCGTGGCCTGGCAGGACTTCCGCAGCGGCACGGCGGATGTGTACACCTCGCGCGTGCTCTCGAATGGATCGCCCGATGCGGGCTGGCCCGCCGACGGCTTGGGGCTGTGCACTGCGGCGGGAGAGCAGTCCTTCATCCAGCTCGTGGAGACCGCACCCGGGGAGGCGATCGCCGTGTGGCGCGACATGCGCGGTGCCCATCGCGACATCTATGCTGCTCGCTTGCTCGTCATGGGGGCAGATCCCGCGTGGCCCGCGAACGGCAGGGGCGTGTGTCTCGAACTCGGTGACCAGACCTCGCCGGTCGCAGCCGCCGACGGACTGGGGGGCGCGATCCTCGCGTGGCAGGACAATCGGATCGGTGCGGGCTCCGCGGATGTGTACGCGCATCGGGTGCAAGCAGACGGCACGCTCGACCCGCTCTGGCCCGTCGGGGGCCGGCCGGTGGGCGCCGCCGGGGGCTCGCAGCAGGGCACGAGCGTGCTCGCCGATGGCGCGGGCGGCGCGATCCTGGCGTGGCACGACGGGCGTTCGGGCGCGACGGACATCTACGCTCAGCGCGTGCAGCCGAACGGTCTGTTGGGAGGCACCGTCGTGAGCGTGGAACCGAGCGCTGCGCTCGCCTTCGCGCTGCGCGGCGTGCAGCCGAATCCGGCGCGGAGCGGCGCGCTGCGCGTGGACTTCTCGCTCGCGGTCACGGGCGAGGTCTCGCTTGAACTGGTCGATGTGGCGGGACGCCGTCTCGCAGGACTCGCTCTCGGGACGCTCGCGCCCGGCCGACACACGGCCACGATCCGCCCGGTGCGAAGACTGCCCGCGGGCATCGCGTTCCTCCGACTGCGACAAGGACCCGCCACCCTCCGCCAGCGCGTGGTGCTGCTCGACTGACCCCGCTGCGGACCGCGCATCCCGTGCTATCCTCGTCGCGCTCTTCGCGGCGCGGCTGAGCCCGCCGTCACCCCCTCGACCCTTCCGGAACGGACTCCCGGAGCGCCCCGCCCATGTCCCCCGGTTGGCTGCCCTTCGCGCTGGCGCTCCTGTGCACGGATCATGTGCCCGAGCCGCACGTCACCCCCGCAGCGGTGGCCTCGAGCGCTGCGACGGTGGCGTGGACGATCGAGGTCGTGGACCACATGGGCACGCCGCTGCAGGTGCGGGCACGCGTCAAGGCGGTGGGCGGCCCGCTCTATCCGATCGGGCGTGACACCACCCTGCTCTCTCACCTCGGCGCCGGCGGCCACTTCTACATCGATGGCAGCGCCACGCTGCAGGTGCCCGCAGGCGACTACGACGTGATGATCGGACGCGGCTTCGAGTGGAAGGCGCGGAGCATCCCGGTGGCGATCGCACGCGACACCGTGACGCGCCACATCCTCACGCGCTCGTTCGATCTGCGGCCGTTGGGCTGGTACAGCGGCGATGTGCACTCGCATGCCAAGCACCCGCCGCTCGAGTATCCGATCGGTCCCACCGAGGCCTTGCGGGTGGCGCGCGCCGAGGGCCTGTCGGTCACACACCTGCTGGACCAGTCCGACGACTTCACCGGCGCGCCGCACCCGATCTCGGACAGCGAGCATCTGCTCTACATGAGCTACGAGCACCGCAACCAGACGTACGGCCACGTCGTGCTGCCGGGGTTGCAGCAGCCGGTCACCGAGGAGTGCTGCCTCACGCCGCAGGCGCCCTACCCCACGCTCCTCGACCTCTCGCGCGAGGTGCGAGCACAGGGCGACGGGCTCGTGGTGCTGGCGCACCCGCGCACCACCGACGCCTATGCGCCGGCCAGCGGCTGGCCTGGCGCCGGCCTCGGGCGTGAACTGCCGGTGCTGCTCGCACACGGGGCGCTCGATGCGATGGACGTGGTGTCCTACAGCAACGCGCCCGACACGCTGTGGAGCGAGTGGTATGATGCGCTGGAGGCGGGCTTCCATCTGCCCCCGAGCGCCGGCACCGACGCCGTGCTCAACTGGTACAACCACGCGCCGCCCGGCGGCTGGCGCGTGTACGCCGATCTCGGCGACGGCCAGCCGCTCGACTACGACGCATGGCTCGCGGCGGTTCGCCGCGGCCACACGTTCGTCACCGGGTACCCGCTGATCCCCTCGTTCGAGGTGAACGGCGTCGTGCCGGGCGACACGCTCGACGTCAACCGCGACACGGTCACCGTGCAGGTGCACTGGAACGCACGATGCGCGATCGAGCTGGCCGACATCCGCGTGATCGCCAACGGCGAGTGCGTGTTCGCGCGCCCGACGCCTTCACGGCCCACGGTGCATGACACGACGATCACCGTGCGGGTGGCGGCGCCCGGCTGGCTCGCGCTGCGCGTGCTCGGCGTGCAGGGGTTCATCCACACCGCGCCGGCGATCCCCGTGGCGCACACGGCCGCCGTGTGGCTGCAGCGCGACGGCGTCTCGCGCCGCAGCACCGCTGCGAGCGCGCGGTGGCAGGACCAGCTCGACACGCTGTCCACGTACCTCGAAGCCCGTGACGGCTGGTCGGCCGCGTGGCAGCGCGACACCGTCGAGGCGCGCATCGCGCTGGCGCGCGCAGTGTACGGCAGCGCATTCGTGGTGCCGCCCACGGCGTTCGCGTGGCTCGAGCCCGCGACCGATGGCGCGGCCGCGGCGCAACTCGTGTGGACGTCGGCGACCGACCCCGAACCCGGCGACCGCGTGCGCTACCGCGTGCGCATCGCGCGTGCGAACGATGCGGCGGTGGTGGTCGACACCCTCACGAGCCTCACGCAGTTCGCCACCTGGGCGCTCACACCGGGCGAAGCCTACGTGGCGAGCGTGCACGCCCAGGATCGTTCGGGGCAGGGGCCGCTCGCTGGTGGCACGCCGCGGGCGTTCGTGCACGT
>CADEFY010000033.1 GCA_902826705.1 uncultured bacterium | reverse complement strand
CGGCGAAGAGGGTGGCGCACCGGTGCCGCGCGATGGCGCTGCCGACGTGGAGTACGGGCGTGTCAGCGACGACGCCGAGTGGATGCCCACCACCGTGCTGATCGCCAAGAGCACTCACGTGTGGCTCGACCAGCTCGCGCGGCAGTATCAGCGTGAGGTCACGCGTCTCGATGAGGTGCCTGACGAGGAGCTCGACACCCTTGCGCGGTTCGGCGTCAACGCGCTCTGGCTGATCGGCCTGTGGCAGCGCAGTCCCGCGTCGCAGCAGATCAAGCAGCGCATGGGGCAGCCGGACGCCGCGGCCTCGGCCTACTCGCTCGAGGACTACACGATCGCCGCCGACCTGGGCGGCGAGGAGGCGTATCGCCAGCTTCGCGACCGCGCCGCCGCGCGGGGCATCCGGCTGGCGAGTGACATGGTGCCCAATCACATGGGCCTCGACTCGCGCTGGCTGGTGGAACACCCGGAGTGGTTCCTGTCGCTCGATCAGAGCCCCTACCCGAGCTACACGTTCCAGGGGCCCGACCTCTCGCACGACGGCCGCATGACGATCCAGCTCGAGGATCACTACTACGACCGCACCGATGCCGCGGTCGTGTTCCGTACGATCGATCACCGCACCGGCGAGCACCGGTTCGTGTACCACGGCAACGACGGCACCAGCTTCCCTTGGAATGACACGGCGCAGCTCGACTACTCGAACGCCGCCACGCGCGAACAGGTGATCCGGACGATCCTGGCGGTGGCGCGCCGGTTCCCGATCATCCGCTTCGATGCGGCCATGACGCTGGCGCGGCGCCACATCCGGCGGCTGTGGTTCCCCGAGCCGGGCGCGGGCGGCGCGATCCCCTCACGCGCAGGCCACGGCCTGTCCCAGGCCGAGTTCGACCGCATGATCCCGCACGAGTTCTGGCGCGAGGTCGTGGACCGCGTGGCCGCCGAGGCGCCGGGCACCCTGCTGCTCGCCGAGGCCTTCTGGATGATGGAGGGCTACTTCGTGCGCACGCTGGGCATGCACCGCGTCTACAACAGCGCGTTCATGAACATGCTGCGCGACGAGCAGAACGCCAACTATCGCAGCGTGATCAAGAACACGCTCGAGTTCGACCCCGACGTGCTGCAACGCCACGTCAACTTCCTCAACAACCCGGACGAGAAGACCGCGGTGGAGCAGTTCGGCCGCGGCGAGAAGTACTGGGGCGTGTGCCTGCTCATGGTCACGCTGCCGGGTCTGCCCATGTTCGGCCACGGACAGCTACAGGGGTTCGAGGAGAAGTACGGCATGGAGTTCCGCCGCGCCCAGCGCGACGAACCGGTGGACGAGGGACTGTGGGCCGAGCACTGGCGTCGGATCTCGCCCGTGCTCGAGCGCCGCTGGGTGTTCGCCGGCGCGCGCGAGTTCCTGCTCTACGACTGCCTCGGCGAGCACGGCGTGGTGAACGAGGACGTGTACGCCTACTCCAATCGCGCCGGCGACCACGCCGCACTCGTGCTGTTCCACAACCGTCACGCCGATGCCAGCGGCTGGATCCGGGTGAGCGCCGCCTACGCCGACAAGCGGCGCGCGCGCGTGCTCGACCGGCGCACCCTGTCCGAGGGACTGGCGCTGCCCGAGGGGGACCGGCTGGTGCGCTGCCGCGAACTGGTGAGTGGGCACGAGCACCTGTTCTGCACGGCCACGCTGCGCGAGCAGGGGATGCGCGTGAACCTGGGCGCCTACGGCTCGCGCGTGTTCGTCGACTGGCGCGTCGTGACCGAGGACGCGCGGCCGTGGCGCGAGCTGGAGCGCCGCCTCGCCCATGGCGGCACGCCCGACCTGGAGGCCTCGCTCTGGGAGATGGCGATCGAACCCGTGCAGCACGCGTTCGCCGAGTTGCTCGCCGAGGCCGCCGCCGACGCACCGGGGCGCGCCGCGCTCATCGCCGACCACGCGGCGCAGTTCGCCGCGCTCGCTGCGCCGCTCCTGTCGCGACCGGCTGCGCCACCCGCCGCCGTGCACGAGGCCACGCGCGCCGCGCTGGCGCGCATCGAGGCCCTGCGCAAGCGCATGGCACGACTGAAGCGCGCCGAGCCGCACACGTGGCTGCCCGCCGCCGAGCATGATGCCGAACGCGAGGCGATGCTCGCCGCGCACGCCGCACTGCTTGCGGTCGCCGAGGCGCTGTGGCCCGACGCGCCCGCCGCCGGGACGCGCGAACTGCTCGAGGCGCTCCGCTTGCGCGAGCTGCTGGCGACCACGCTCGGCCATCGCGCGGGCGACCTCGAGGCCGGGTGGCGTGCGGCCGCGCGACTCCGCCTGGTGCTCACCCACCCCGCGGCCACGCGCTCGCTCGCCGCATGGCAGGCGCTGCTCGCCGATGCCGATGCGCGATGGCTCATGGGCGTCGAGGCGGGTTCCACCGAGCCGCGCGTGGACCGCGAGGCGTTCCTCGCGCTGGCCGGCTGGATGGAGCTGCCCGCGCTGCTCGGCCTCGTCGATGAGCGCGAGCTCGGCCAGGAGCCCGACATGGGCCGCACGCTCACGCCCGCCGCACGGCTCGCGCGCTGGAACAAGCTCGCGACGCGCGCCAAGGACCGGCTCGAGCACCTGCGCGGATCGCTGCCGGCCTGAGCGGCCGGCTCAGTCGCGCTGCAGGATCTCGCCGTCGTCCGAGAGGTCGAAGCGACTCGCGTTGGGTTCCTTGGGCAGCCCGGGCATGCGCAGGATCTCGCCCGTGATGGGCACCACGAACCCCGCGCCCGCGGCCAGTTCGATGCGGCGCACGGTGATCGTGAAGTCGGTGGGCCGGCCGAGCCGCGTGGCGTCGTCGGAGAACGAGTACTGCGTCTTGGCCATGCACACCGGCAGCTTGCCGAACCCGGCCTTCTCGAGCTGTGCCAGGTCCTTCCTGGCATCGGCCGTGTACTCCACACCGCGCGCCCCGTAGATCGTGGTGGCGATCGCCGCGATCTTGGACTCGATCGGCTGGTCCCACGCGTACACGGGCGTGTAGCCCGGCGTGGTGCGTGCGGCCAGGTCCCGCACCGCCTCGGCCAGCGCGACACAGCCCCTGCCGCCCTCGCTGAACGAGCGCGACACGATCGCCTCGACGCCGAGCGCCTTGCAGTGCGCCTGCAGCGCGGCGATCTCGGCGTCGGTGTCGGTGGGGAAGTGATTGATCGCCACGATCGCGCTCTGACCGAAGCGCTTCACGTTCTCGAGGTGCTTCTCGAGATTGGCGCAGCCGCGCAGCATGGCCGCGGTGTCGGGCTTGCCGACCTCGGCCAGCGGAACGCCGCCGTGCATCTTGAGCGCGCGCAGCGTGGCCACGAGCACCGTGCACGCCGGCGCGAAGCCGGCATAGCCGCAGTTGATGTCGAAGAACTTCTCGCCGCCCAGGTCGAACGCGAACCCGGCTTCGGTGACCACCAGATCGGCCAGCGCCAGCGCGGCCTGCGTGGCCATGATCGAGTTGGTGCCATGCGCGATGTTGGCGAACGGCCCGCCGTGCAGCAGCGCCGGCACGCCCTCGGTGGTCTGCACGAGGTTGGGCTTGATCGCATCGCGCAGCAGCGCGGCCATGGCGCCCACGGCGCCCATGTCCTGCGCGGTGACGGGCGTGCCGTCCTTGCGGTAGCCCACCACGATGCGCGCGAGTC
The DNA here is from genome assembly GCA_902826705.1 of uncultured bacterium. Taxonomy (GTDB): domain Bacteria; phylum Eisenbacteria; class RBG-16-71-46; order RBG-16-71-46; family RBG-16-71-46; genus CADEFY01. Next base: position 12,083 of record CADEFY010000033.1, on the reverse strand, counting down.
GGGCCTTGAGGTCGGCGACGCTCGTGGCGAGGCACAGGATCGCCATGACCTCGCTGGCCGCGGTGATGTCGAACCCGGCTTGACGCGGCACGCCCTCGGTGCGGCCGCCCAGCCCCACGATGATGTCGCGCAGCGAGCGGTCGTTCATGTCCACCACGCGCTTCCAGGTGACGCGGCGTGCCTCGAGCCCCGACGGACTGCCGAAGTGCAGGTGGTTGTCGACGAGCGCCGCGAGCAGGTTGTGCGCGCTCGAGATCGCATGGAAGTCGCCGTTGAAGTGCAGGTTCACATCGGTGACCGGCACCACCTCCGACGCACCGCCGCCCGCGCCGCCGCCCTTCATGCCGAACACGGGGCCCAGGCTCGGCTCGCGCAGCGCCACGACGCTGCGCACGCCGATCTTCGCGAGTCCCTGCGCCAGCCCGACGCTGGTGGTGGTCTTGCCCTCACCGGCGGGGGTGGGTGTGACCGCCGAGACGAGGACCAGCCGGCCGCGGGCGGGCTTGCCGGTGAACGCAGCGAGCGACAGCTTGGCCTTCCAGTGTCCGAACGGCTCCAGATGCGCCGGATCGAGGTCCAGGGCGCGCGCGACTTCGAGGATGGGTCTCATGCGGCGCACTGTAGCCCGGACGGTTCATGAACCGCGAGCCGAGAGCTCCGGTCGCCGTGCACGCCCCGAGCGCCCCGCGAACGGGGCTTCAAGCCGCCGCCTCGGATGGCCGAGAACCCTGCGGACAGGCGCACTGCGCGGCCGTGCCGCCTTCCCTCGGAGGTCCCCATGCACACCCCGGCCACGCCCGGGCCCGCCGGCGACGAGACGCGCGACCGCAGCCTGCTGCGTCGCGCGCAGCGCGGTGAGGCGGCCGCGCTCGCCGAGCTGATGCGCCACCACCTGCCGCGCGCCTGGCGCGTGTGCCTGGCGCTCACGCTCGACCGCGACGAGGCCGAGGCGCTGCTGATCGAAGTGGCCCGCACGTTCTGGAGCGAGACGCTCTCGCGCGGTCCTGCGCTGGACGCGCTCACGGCGATCGCGCGGCTCGCGCGCGCCAAGGCGGCGATGAGCACGCGGCGGCGTGCCGGGGAACCGGGCGGCGCGCTCTCGGCCGCGCGCCCCGACGGCCGCGCGTTCGGCGAGGCCAGCCCCTACGACGCCGATTACGAACGCCGCCTGCTCGCGGTGTTCGCGAGCTGGTCGAGCGAGGACCGGCTGCTGCTGGCGCTGCGCGCGTTCGAGCGCATGCCGCTCGCCGAAGTGGCGCGCGCATTGGGTCTGGGCGCCACCGAACCCGCCGAGCGCATGGCCGGGCTGCGCGTGCGGCTCGAGGCGGCCATGGTGGGCGAGGACCCCAAGGGCGCGAGCGGCGAGCACCTGTCGCCGCTGCTGCTCTCGGCGTCGCTCGATGGATCGTTCGCCGGCGCGCTCAAGGACGACGGCCACGAGATCGTGACGCGGCACCTCTCGACATGCGCCGCCTGCCGCGACCTGAGCGCGCGGTTGCGCCGCCACGAGGAGGGCCTGCGGCGGCTGCTCGCGTTCGATCCGGGCGCGGCGTACCTCGACGACCTGGGGCGCTATCTGGACCAGCTGATCGACGCGGTGGCCGCGGGCCGCCATCTGCCACTGCGCCGCGTGCGCGCCGAGGTGGTGGAGCCGGCGGTGCCGGCGGCGGAGGTCGCGCCCGAGGCACCGCCCGCGCCCGCGCTCGAGGCCGCGGCTGCGGCGCCGACGCCGGCGCCCGCGCCGGCGCCCGCGCCCACCGAGGATGTGCACGCCACCCTCGATGCCCTCATGGCGCAACTCGGCAAGGGCTTCGAGACCCCACGCACCGTGGCGCGCGCACCCGTGGAGCCGCCGCGCACGGCCGCCGAGGTCATGAAGCCGCCCTCGCGCGAGATGCCGCGTCCTCCCTCGCGCGAACTGCCGCGGCCGGCGGCGCGCGAGTCCGCACCGACCGCCGCGGCCGCGCCCGCCCCCGCACCCGAGGCGCCTGCGCCCCCACCGGTCCCCGCGCGCACTGGCGCCGCCGACACGAGCCCGCCGCCACGCGCCTCCGACGCGTTCGACGCCAGCCTCGTGCGGGCGCACCGCGCGCGGTCGCCCGAGCCGGATCCCGCGCCCCCGCGCGAGACGATCGCCCCCCCCACGCCCCCGCTCGCGTCCGAGCGGCCCACGTCCGCGCCGTCGCCGTCCGCCGATCGCCGATCCCCGCCACGCGCGCTCGTGCTGGCGCTCACGGGGGCGTTGATCGTGGTGATCGCGCTCTACGTGATGCCTCCGGTGATCCGCGTGTCGGTGCCCGAGATGCCGGCGCCGCGGCTGCCGCGGATCGAGGTGGTGCGCAACGAGAGCCGCACGCCCGCGGAGCGCGTGTCCGCTCCGTCGAGCCGCCGGCCCACCGCGTCGCCGCAGGCGCAGGCCGCGCCAGCACCGGCCGCGATGGCCGCGCCGGCCCGGACCGAGTCATCGGCACGCCCGAGCCGCACACCGTCGCGTGAGACGCCGAGCACTCCTGCGGCCACGACGCCCGCGCGCCGACCCGACGCGCGCGTGTCGCCACCGCACGAGCCCGCGCGAAGCGCCGTCCTCGCGCCAGCGACGATCGCCCCTCCCGCTCCTGTCACGCCCTCCGCCACCGCCTCCACTGACAGCGCCCCGCGCGCGACGGAGGTGGAGGAGGACTGGCCGCTCCTCTGCGGCGAGGTGAAGGACGAGAACGGCGAGCCCGTGGCCGGTGCGCGCGTGCTCCTGGCAGACCTCGACCTGGGGGCCCGCACCGACCGCCGCGGCCGCTTCTGCATCGCCGCGCCCATGGGCGACCGCACGCTCACCGTGAGCGCGCAGGGGTTCGCCACCACGCGCCAGTTGGTGAGCCTCGGCCGCAGCACTGCCGAGCTGTCGCTGACCCTGCGCACCGGCCCGTAGGCCGCCTCGGATCGCGGGCACGTCCGCCGCCGGAGGCGTGTCTGGTGTGTCAGGATCGGGGGTCTGGCGCGAAGGCGCTCTCGTCCCCTGCACCCTGCCCACACGCCCCGGAGCACCCCATGGCCTCCCGACTCCCGCGTCTCGCGCCGACCCTGATGCTCGCCCTGCAGTCGCTCGCGCCCCGTTCGGCCATGGCCGTCAACCTGGTGCCCAACCCCGGGTTCGAGTCGTACACGTCGTGCCCCACGTCGTACGGGCAGTCCAACCTGGCCGCGCCTTGGGACACGCCCAACACCGGCACGTCCGACTACCTCAACGCGTGCGCACCCGCGACGTTCCCGTCGGTCAACGTGCCCTACACGCAGATGGGGTCCCAGACCGCATTCGACGGCGTGGGCTACGGCGGGCTGATCCCGTACTCGAGTGCGCCCGACTACCGCGAGTACCTCACCACGCCGCTCACCGCGCCCATGGTGGCCGGCACGCCGTACACGATCACGTTCCACGTCTCGCTCGCCGACACATCGCTGTTCGCCGTCGACCGCATCGGCGCGTACCTCTCGGTGGGCCCCGTCGGCCCGGTGCCCAACTACGCGCCGCTGCCCTACACGCCGCAGATCGAGAGCCCGATCAACGTGCCGCTCTCCAACTCGACCGGGTGGACCACGATCACCGGCGTGTACGTGGCGCTGGGCGGTGAGGACCACCTCACGATCGGGAGCTTCCGCGACGACGCGAGCACGTTCCTCAGCAACGGCCCGAGCGACTGGCCCGGCTACTCGTACTACTTCGTGGACGGCGTGGTGGCCGAGGTGGCGCTGCCCACCGAACAGGCCTGCTGCCTGCCGGACGGCACGTGCTCGATCCACTTCCCGGGCGAGTGCACGCTGCTCGGCGGTTCGCCCGCCGGCCCCGGCACCGCGTGCACGCCGAACCCGTGCGGCGTGACCCGCGACCGCAAGCGCACCTGGGGCGGGATCAAGCTGATCTACCGGTGAGCGCGCTCCCTCCGGATGAACGAAGAAGCGTGCTCCGCGGGCGAGTGGTGCTGCTATCGTGGCGGCACAGCATCTCGGGCCCATGAGGGGCCCGTCACGGGCGGACGGCGCCGATACCGGAAAGGTCTTGCACCATAGGGGGGGGGTAGCGGTAGCCTCGGTGCATGGCACTCACGCTCCCGCTGACTCGATTCGACACCGTGGTCCTCAAGAACAAGTCTGGCAGCGATGCTGCGCAAGTCCCTGCGGCCGGGACGTTCACGTTCTACCGCCAGGGGGCGACCGTGAAGACGACCACGGTGCTGCTGCCAGGCTTCCCGGATCCGCTCGAGCGGACGATCCCGGTGGAGAACACCGGCATGTTCGCGGCCGGGGACCTCCTCCAGATCGGTATCGCAGGCCCGACGTTCACGGTGACCCAGGTCACCACGCCGGTGAGCCTCAAGATCCTCTACACGGAGCAGTCGTCGCTCCAGGTGCTGGCGGGAACGCGCCTCATCGCCGCGGAGATCACGCCGTTCCGCGACGTGCTCGGCAAGATCCCGCTGACCGCGCCCTACGTGTCGGACGCCACGACGGGCCGGTTCGGCTGCTACCTGGACAGCGCGCGGTTCGACTATCGGGTCGCGATCTCGGGCGCAGGCTCGAGGCTGTACGTCGACCAGTTCGGTGGGCCCGAGACGACGTTCCTGCCCTACTTGAGCGCGCGCAACTTCGCGAGCCTCGATGATGCGATCGGCAGTTGTCCCGACGGGCAGGAGACGACGATCGTGCTCGAGCCGGTGACCTACCATCGCGCGACGACACTGGTGATTCCCGGCACGAAGCGCGTGCGACTGCTGGGCGCGGGCCGGGACCTGACCGTCATCCGTTGCAGCGATCCGCTCGTGGATGTGGTGTGGGTGCAGGGCAGTCATTGCACGCTCGAGTCGCTGACAGTGGAGGGGCCTGACACGACCGCGCTCGAGCAACCGGAGCTGCAGGGGCGCGGCGTGGTCATCGGCCGACTCGGTGAGGGCGCGTCGCCAGTGAAGGACTTCGTGCTCGAGGACGTGAAGGTGCACAAGACCGCGAGCTGGGCGGTGTGGTTCATCGGCTGGAACGACCCGGGCGGCGTGGTGAACGAGAGCCTCTGCCTGTCGAGCCGGCTGCGACGCACCGAGCTGTCCGACAACCAGCAGTACGGGTTGCTCAAAGTGGGCGGCGGATGCACGACGCTGACGTTCTCGGGCTGTGCGCTGCTGCGCAATGCTGGGTACGGCGCGCTGGTCCGCGACTGCGAGCAGGTGACGTTCCTCGAGACGGTGTTCGAGGACAGCGACGACACGAAGCCCTACGCCGAGTTCGCCAACGCGTTCTCGTGCGCCATGACCCAGTGCTGGTTCGAGCACCGAGGTGGCCGGGGCGAGCTGCGTGACTCGAACACGCAGCGGTTCGTGCGCGTGAGGAACTTCTGCCGCAGCACGACGCTGCTCGGGTGCCACTTCGTGAGGAATGCCGGGCCCAACCAGCCCTTTGTCGGAGATCCGAGGGCCATTGAAGTCAGCGAGTCGACCGCTTTCGAACGGGACCGCGCGCGGGCGACTTCGATCGTCGGGTGCGACTATGTGGTCCCCGGACTCCTGTCGGGCGATGACCACATCCTGATCCTCGAGGGGAGCGACGTGGCCATTGTCGGAGGCTATGTCCAGAGCGCGGATGCATTCGGCAACCCGAGCTTCAGTGCTCCTCGAGTGAAGGAGGTCTCTACGATCGTCTCGGGTGTGCCGGTGCACGGGGCCTGGGCTTCGGTCGTCGGTGCAGGTGCCCGCATCCGCGTGCCGCGCTGGCGTGCAAGCGACCCGAACAACTCCGAAGCGGATGATTGGGCCGCGGCCCCCGGCGACATCCGATATGACATGAACGTGAACCGCCTGATGCTGATGACTGAAAGTGGCTGGCGCCGGCTGGCACTCGAACCATGAAGCCCCACCTGTTGCTCTTCATGCTGGTAGCAGCCTTGGTATGCGCCGCCCCGGCATCGAGTCGCGCTCAGCCCGCTTTTCAAGGTGGGTTCGGCTGCGACTGTGTAGTTCCCGGAAGTTTCGTTTCCATTCGATCGATCGCCATCTCGAACAGCGATGGCGCATTCTCTCTTGGAGAAGATCGCATCCACCAACACACCACCCTGGGCCAGTTCGTTTCCAGCTGGCGCGTCTCGGAAGGCACGGGAGCAGGGCACATCACTGGCGACATCGCGATCCTGAGCACAGGCGAGCTCCTGGTCAGCGACCACACGGACCGTCGCATCATCCGGAAGTCGCCATCCGGGACCACATTGGGCTTCGTGGGGTCCGGTGGCACCGAGCCCGGGGAATTCATGCAACTCTCCGGCGTAGCCGTGGGACCGGACGATGCGATCTACGCGACCGACGTCCAGCTCCACCGCATCACGAAGTTCACCCCCGCGGGGGACTATCTGATGCATTGGTCTGCCGCCGGGGACGTCCGCCCCTTCGTCGATGACAGCGGCAACGTCTATGCGGGCAGCCCCGGTCTGCAGCGGATGTACAAGTACTCTCCCAGCGGAGCGCTCCTGCTCTCGTGGGGGAGCGGTGGAACCGGGCCTGGGCAGTTCTGGCACGAGCCAGCGCAATCCAGCCCGAGCGGCGGGGTCCAAGGGCCTGATGGCCTCCTGTACATCTCTGACAGCGCCAATCACCGCATCCAGGTGTTCAACACGATGGGCGAGTACCAGTACGAGTTCGGCGCTGAAGGCGACGGCCCGTATCTGTTCGGCAGTCTGGGCAAGCCCGCGTTCGACGCGCTCGGCAACCTCTACATCCCCGACGCGGTGAACCAGAAGGTGCACAAGTACGGCCCGGGCCCGGTTCCCGCGAAGCGGTCGAGCTGGGGTGCGGTGAAGTCGATCTACCGCTGATCGCGCGCGACAGGCGAAGGGGCGCCCACTGGAGGCAAGTCCGGACGCGTGAACAGTCTGGGCCGAGCGCCGCGTTGCACGCCTCCCGCAACCCGCGTGCATTCCGCCACTTCCGCGCTCAAGCCGCCGCCCCGCTGGGTCGATACACCCAGTGGCAGGCCTCCGACCCCGTGCTTCCGGCCCCTCAGCCCAGCGTCGGGTGGCGCATCTCGCAGTCGCATCACTCCAGCCGCACGGAGCCTGGCCATGGCACTCGTCGCGCCGCATCTCGCGGCACGGCGGGACGTCGTGCAACCCACCAGGGAGGTTCCGGCGATGCACCGCATGCACTCGCGCGTCCTCGCGCTGCTCCTCGCTGTCGCGGCTGTCGCCGCGCCGGCGATGGCGCTCGCCAAGGACGCCGTCACCGTGGCGCTCCGCGCGCACAAGGTGACCGAGCAGAAGGGCCGAGAGGTCCTCGTCGATGCGCAGGAAGCGAAGCCCGGCGAGGTGATCGAGTACCGCGCCACGTACACCAACCAGAGCGCGGAGTCCGTGCGCGAGGTGTGGGCGACGCTGCCCATCCCCGCGGGGCTCGAGCTGCAACTGCCCTCGGTGGCCCCGAGCCAGCTGCTCGCCAGCACGGACGGCAGGACGTTCGCGCCCGTGCCGCTCATGCGCCGCGAGCGTGACGCGTCGGGTGCCATGGTGATGCGTGCCGTGCCGGCCAGCGAGTACCGCAGCCTGCGCTGGTCGCTGGGCACGTTGCCCGCGAAGGGCTCGCGCACGGTCGTGGCTCGCGCTCGCGTGGCCGACGCACCCCTCGCCGCCTCGGTCCGCTAGTCGCGCGCACCCGCGCTGACGCCCGCGTCCCCACGCCCGGCATGGGCGTGCGCACGCGTGCACCCGACGAACGCCTTCTCGGTCCACACCCACCCCTCGGAGTGTGTCCATGTTCCGCATGCTGTCCGCCGGCACGAGCCGGCATCGTTCGCGCCTGCGCGTGTCGATCCTCGCGATCGCCGCACTGGCCCTCGGCTGGAGTGGAGCGGCGTTCGCCGCGCCGCCCGCCGGCACGCCGATCGGCAACCAGGCCACGGCCACGTATCTCGACGCCACGTCCACGCTGCACAGCATCACGTCCAACCCGGTCACCACGATCGTGCAGCAGGTGGCCAGCTTCACGCTCACGGCCAACGGCGTGCGCACCGCGGCCCCGGGCGGCTCGGTGGTGTTCCCGCACATCCTCACCAACACGGGCAACGGCACCGACGTCTTCCCGCTCACGCTCGTCAATCTGGGCGGCGACGACTTCGACCTGACCGGACTGTCGCTGTACGAGGACGCCGACGGCAACGGTGTCGCGGACAACTTCACGCCGCTCACCACCACCACGCCGCTCGCGCCGGGGCAGGCGTTCCGATTCGTCGTGCAGGGCTCGGTGCCCGGCACGCAGGTCGCCACCGACATCGCACGCGCCCGCGTCTCCGCGGTCAGCACGTTCGACGGCGGGCAGACGGCGTTCAACGATGACCAGGTCACCGTCACGGGCAACGCCGTGCTCAGCGTGACCAAGGGCATCAACCTCTCGAGCGGCGCCTCGCCGAGCGGGCCCTACACCTACACGTTGAGCTATACCAACGCCGGCAATGCCGCCGCGGCGGGCGTGCGCCTGACCGACGTGATCCCGGCGGGCATGACCTACGTGCCCGGCTCGGCGCGCTGGAGCGCCACCGGTGCCACGGCGCTCACCGACGCCGACTCCACCGACGTGCAGGGCGTGACCCCCAACACGGTGCGCTTCGACTTCAATGTCGCCACCGGCGGCGCGGTCACGGCGCTCCTCAACCAGGTGCCGCCGGCGCAGTCGGGGACCGTCACGTTCCAGGTCATGGTCAACAGCGGGCTGGCGCCGCAGACGATCAGCAACTCGGCGCGCTACGCCTACAACGACGGCGCCGGCAACGTGGGCCCGTTCTTCACCAATCTGGCGCCGTTCACGGTGACCCAGGCGGTCAACGCCACGTTCACCGGCCAGACGGTGGCGAGCGCGCTGCAGGGCGCCACGGTGCTGTTCACCAACACGCTCACCAACCTCGGCAACGGCACGGACACGTTCGACATCTCGTTCGCCAACCTGTCGTTCCCGGCGGGCACCACGTTCCAGTTGCTGCAGTCCGACGGCGTGACGCCGCTCAATGACTCCAACGGCAACACGATCCCGGACTCGGGCCCGCTGGCGGCCGGCGCGTCCACCACGATTGTCATGCGCGCCACCTTGCCCTCGGCCGCGACCGGCGGGCCGTACCAGGTGCGCAAGACCGCCACGTCGCAGGCGAGCCCGGGCTTCACGGCTTCGGCGATCGACGAGCTGACGAACATCGTCGCCAACTCGGTCGACCTCACCAACGACACGCCGCTGCCGGGTGCACCGGGCGCGGGCGCGGGCCCCGAGCCCACGTTCGTGATCCGCAATGCCACCGATCCGGGCACGACCACGCGCTTCACGCTCTACGTGAACAACACGAGCGGTCAGCCGGACAGCTACGACCTCGCGGCCAGCACCGACGCGAGCTTCGCGGCGGTGACGCTGCCGGCCGGCTGGTCGGTGGTGTTCCGCGACGCCGCCAACGCGGTGATCACCAACACCGGCAGCATCCCCGGTGGCGGTGCATCGCTCGTGTACGCGGACGTCACGGTGGCGGCGGGGCAGACGGCGGGCGACGTGGACCTGTACTTCCGCTCGCGCTCGCCGGTCAGCAGCTCGTCGGACCGCATCCACGACCAGGTGCGCGTCAACGTGGTGCGCAGCCTGACGCTGGTGCCCAACAACAACGCGCAGGTGATCCCGGGTGGGTTCGTCGTGTACGCGCACCTGCTGAGCAACACCGGCAATGTGGTCGAGGGTGACGGCGTCGGCAGCTTCGTCGACCTCACGCTCGCCGACGACCAGGCCGGCTGGAGCTCGGCGCTCTACTGGGACACGAACAACTCGGGCGTGTTCGACGCGGGCGACCTCGCGATCGGCGACCTCACCGCGGTCGGCGGGCTCGTGCCCGGCGCCAACGTGCGCCTGTTCGTGCAGGTGTTCTCGCCCTCGGGCGCCCCGTTCGGTCAGATCAACACCACCACGGTGAGCGCCACGACCACCAACCTCGGGTTCTCCAGTCCGCTTCCGGCCGTCGCCAATGCCACGGACGCGACCGAGGTGATCAACGGCCAGCTCACGATCACCAAGCAGCAGGCGCTGGACGGCGACTGCAACGGCACGGAGGACGGCGCGTTCACGTCGGTCAACCTCACGACCGGTGCGATCCCGGGTGCGTGCATCCGCTACGAGATCACGGTGACCAACATCGGCACCACGCCGGTGACCACCGTGACCATCAATGACAGCACGCCGGCCAACACCACGTCCTTCAACGCGGCCAGTGCGTTCGCATCGCAGGGCACGATCGTCGTGCCGGCGGACGGCGCGACCGGTGCGGTGACGGCCAACCTGGGCACGTTGGCGCCCGGCGCCTCGGCCACGATCCGGTTCAACGTGCGGATCGTCTTCCCGTAGCTCCAGCGCTGCGGAGGGGATGGATCCCCTCCGCAGCCCGAGCGGGCCGCACATGACGTGCGGCCCGTCGCACCCGGCTCGATGCACGGCAGCGCGCGGGACCCTGGCCCGCCGCTGCCGTCGCTCGGGCGATGGATGGTCGTCATGCACGAGGCCCGGACGACGATGACTCGTCTCACGGATGCGCCTGCCCGCAGCTTCGGGCGGGCGGCGGGCCTCGTGCTGACTGCCGCGCTGCTCGCCGGCGCTTGCTTGTATACGCGCGCGCACGCGGCTCCCCCAGCCGGCACCCCGATCGTGAACACCGCCACCGGCTCGGGGGTGGAGGCGATCTCGGGCGCCACGCTCTCGCCCACGAGCAACGCGGTCACCACGCTGGTGCAGCCGCTCGAGTCGCTGGCCGTCGGGCCCGAGCACGCCGTGACCGCCACGCGGGGCGCCGCGCTCCTGCTGGCTCACCGTGTGCGCAACACGGGCAACGCCGCGGCCCTCGTGCAGCTCGATGCGATCGACCTGCCCGGCGATGGGTTCACGCTGCAGGCGCTCGCACTAGTGCACGACCGCGACCGCGACGGGCTCGTGAGCGCCCTCGATGCGCCGATCGCACCGGGCGGCAGCGTGCCGCTCGCAGCCGGCGATTCGGCCGACGTGCTCCTGCTGGCCAGCGTCCCCGCGAACGCGCCGCCCGGCGCCATGGCGCTCGTGCGGCTGGCTGCGCTCACGCAGGCGCAGGCAGTGACCGGCAGCGCGACGGACACCGTGCGCACACCCGCCACGAGCACGCCGCCCACGCTGGCGTTCTTCGCCGCGGCCGACTACGCGCAGCTCACGCGCAGCGTGGCGCTGGGCGCGCGGCTGCACGTGCAGGCGTTCGCGCCGCTCTGCGACCAGGACGCCACGCGCCCCGACACGGTCGAGTTCGAACTCACGAGCACGCGCACCGCCGACGCCGAGCGCTTCGACGCCGTGGAGACCGGCGACCGCACCGGCGTGTTCCGGCTCGTCGCGGGAGCCCCGTCGGTGTCGGCGCTCGTCACCTCGGCGCAGGTGGCCGACGGCCAGGTGAGCACGCTGCCCGGCGACCGCATCGTGGCGCTGCTGCGCGGATGCGGCGCGGCCGAGACGCGCGCCAGCGTGTGGGTGGAACCCGGCGGTGTGGTGTTCGATGCGCGCAGCGATGCTCCGCTCGCCGGCGCACGCGTGCTGCTGATCGACGAGACCGGCGCCGGCAACGGCGGTGTCCCCGGTGGTCCGGCACGCGTGTGGCGCGAGGACGGCGTCACGCCCGCCCCCGCCGAGGCGGTCACCGGCGCCGACGGCCGGTTCGTGTTCGCGAACGTGGCCGCGAGCGTGTATCGGCTGGCCGTGACGCCACCGGCCACGCATCGGTTCCCGTCGCTTGTGGCGTTCGCGGCGCTGCCTGCGGGCCACGCGCTGGATGCGGCGGGATCCTACGGTCAGCCGTTCGCCGTGGCGGCGGGCGTCGAACCCGTGGGGCTCGATGTGCCGCTCGACCGGATCGCCACGGTCGCGCTGTTCGCCGAGAAGCGGGCGCTGCGCGCCGAGGTCGAGGCCGGAGATCTGCTGGACTACGAACTGCGTGTGGCCAACCGCTCCGACAGCACCCAGCAGATCACGCTGCACGACCATCTGCCCCCTGGCTTCGCCTACGCGCGCGGCACGGCGCGGCTCGACGAC
>CADEFY010000032.1 GCA_902826705.1 uncultured bacterium | reverse complement strand
CCTGGCGTCGCATCCTGACACGGGCCATCGCGGGCGGCGCGATCCACCGCAGGGTGTTCGCCATGTGACCCCACGGCGCGCCGGTCGCCCCCTCAGAGCCGGCCGGCCGGACCCGAGTCAGATCTTCGGAGCACGTCCCACTCCTCGAGTCGCATCCACGGCTGACGGCCCTCGAGGTCCTCGAACGACTCGATCACCCGGTCGTCATGACCCACCCACATCACGTACGGCGTCGCCGAACTGGCGAGGTCGTGCACCTCGAGCCGGCGGCAGCGGATCTCGCCCAGCGGTGTGACGCGTGATGCCTCGCCCGTGCACACGATGCGCTGCCGCCCGGGTTCCACAGCCATCCACGGTGGTCCGATGAGCAGTGCCGGGAACACGTGCTCGGCGCCCTCTGCCCACGCGTAGCGCCCGAGCGCCAGCGTGTGGAACACGTGCGAGCCGAACAGCACCTCGCAGAACGCGGGATAGTCGCCCTCCTGCTCGCGCGTGTGCCCGCCGTGTTCCACGCGCACCTGCCAGAGGTCCCCCGCCGCGCGATGCACAGCGCGCAGATGCCGCTCGCCGACATGCCAGTCGACCTCCAGCGACGTCACTCGCTGGAGCGGCGAGACCATCGCTCGCCACGCGGTGCGGCTCGGGAACGGGTGCGGTGCGCGGGTCTCCTGCAGGCCGCTCGCCTCGGAGCCGTGCTCGCCTCGCGACTCGACCCGCCACGCCTCGGATCCGCACGGCACGCCGGCGGCGAACAGCGTGTAGCGGCCGTGCTGCGCGATCATCGCGCCGCGCCCGCCCGCGTGAACGGGCGCGACGCGGGCAGCGGGCCTGCGAGACGGCCTCCCGCCTGCCAACGTGCCAGGTCGGCGAACACCTGCGGCATGTGCGCCCAGGCGAACGCGCGCCGCAGCCGCGGCAGCGCGGCGACCGGCACCCACTCCGCGCTCGCGGCATCGTCCGCGCCCACCGGCGTGCCGCGCCGATACCGCGCGGCGAAGTACACGTTCATCGTCGGGAAACGGCCGAACCCGCGCAGCGCATACGAGTCCCAGTAGAGCCCCAGGTAGTCGAGCGCTCCCACCCGCAGCCCGGTCTCCTCATGCAGCTCGCGGCGCGCGGCGCGCTCGAGCCCCTCACCCGCCTCGAGGAACCCGCCCGGGATGTCCACGCAGCCCACGCGCGGCGGCGCGGCGCGGCGCAGCAACAGCACGTCGTCGCCGCGCACCACCAACACACCGCAGGCCGGTCGCGGGTAGTCGTACATGAGGAACCGGCAGCGCGGGCACGCGATCGCCACGGGCCGCTTGGTCGTGGCGGCGCGCCGCGTGAGCGTGCGGCCACAGCGTGCGCAGGGGAACGCCGGGCTCATCGCGGTTCCACGGTGATCACGGTGGGCAGCGGCGTCGTGGCGCCAGGGGAACTGGCGTCGCCGTTCTCGGCCCACGCGCCGAAACTGGCGTAGCGGAACCCGCGCGTCGCGACCACGAGTTCGGCCTCGAGCCCGCCGTCCATGGACATCGCGTGGGTCAGGTGCAGCGGCGCACGCTGCAGCAGCGTGGCGAGATCGGCGAGCGTGTAGCCGCCCTCGGTGACGATCACGAGCAGGCGCCCCTCGCGATCCTCGGCGACCGCCGTGCGATTGGCCACCCTGTCGCTCCGTCGCACGCGCTGGGTGCCCGAACTGTCGAACAACATGAACGACTGCGCGACCTCACCCCAGCCCGGCGACTGCGGATCGAGCGGCTCCCGCTCCAGGTCGAGCACGCGAGCCTCGCGCCCGCCCGCCTTGGGCGCCGCGACGAGCGCGGCCTTGAACTCGGGGTGCAGGCGGTCGGACACGACCTCACCGTCGGACACGAGCAGCCCCATATAACGGTGATCGGGGTAGTACTGGCCCGCGTTGAACACGACGGGCGCTCCGGTCTCGCGCTGCCACTCGACCACGGTGGGAGGCTGGCGCCGCGCCGCGGTGTTCGACTGGTGCCGCACGCGCAACCGTGTCTCGCCGGGATCCACGCGCAGCACGGCGATGGCCGCGGAGCCGCGCCTGCACCACGGTTCGCCGCGGATGACCGCGAACTCCATCCCGGGTGCCACGGCTCGGAAGTCGAGCGCACGCACCTGGTGCCAGATGGCGAACCCCGCCACCACGGCCACGATCGGAAGGATCCAGCGCGCATGCCAGGGCCGGCTCACGCCGTGCCCGCGTGCCGTTGCCGCGCCTCCTGCACGAGCAGCAGTTCGCCCACGTTCTCCACCGTGAGCATGCCCATCAGCTCGCCATGCGACGTGACCGGCAGCGACGTGAGCCGCTGCGCCTGCATCTGCTGCAGCGCCGTCTCGAGCGGCACGGTCATCTCGACCGCAGCCACATCCAGCCGCACGAGTCGGCCCACCGGCGCTCCGGGGCCGTCGTGGCTGAGGCCGCGGATCAGCTCGGCGCGCTGCAGCATGCCGAGCAGTCTGCCGTCCTCGAGCACCGGGAAGTCCTGCTGGTCGAGCGCCAGCATCAGGTCGACGGCGTGCTGCAGGTCGTGTCGCGTCTCGAGCGACACGAACGAGGTGATCATGGCATCACGCACCAGCATGCCGCTCAGCGCCGAGCGCGTCTGCACGACCGCGCGCTCCTCACCCGCGGCCAGGAACACGAAGAGCGCGATGAACACCAGGATCACACTCTTGAACACGAACACGCCGAGGAACGCGAACAACAGCGCGAATCCCTGGCCGACGAGCGAGGCGATGCGCGTGGCCCGGGGGTACGGCAGGAACATGGCCAGCAACGCGCGCAGCACCCGGCCGCCGTCCATGGGGAACGCAGGGATCAGGTTGAACGCGATCATGGCGAGGTTGGCGAACAACAGGTACTCGAGCGTGTGGCCCTGGCTCGCACGCTCGAGCAGGACGCCCGAATCGCCGTGCTGTGCGTAGAGCACCAGGCCGAGCAACGTGGCGATCACCACGTTCACGAGCGGCCCGGCGATCGCGACCACGACCTCCTGCTGCGGCTTGTCGGGCATGCGCTCCAACCGTGCCACGCCGCCGATCGGCAGCAGCACGATCTCGCGCGTGGCGATGCCGTAGCGCCGCGCCGCGAGCGCGTGGCCGAGCTCATGGAGCACCACGCACGCGAACACGAGCAGCATGTCGAACGCGAACCGCACGGCATCGCGCGCGTCCTCCGCGCCGAAGATGGCCAGTCCCGCCACCATCAGCAGGAACGTGACATGCACCTCGATGCGGATGCCGAACAGCCGGCCGATGTGGAAGGACCAGCGCATGGGTCTCGACTCCTCCCGGTTGGCCGGCCAGTCTGGCACAGCCGAGCGGGCGGCGGCGAGGCGCGGCGGTCGGTCAGGCCGCGCGAGCCGGTGCCGCGTCGCGGCGCAGACGCGCGTAGAGCTGCTCGTGTGCCACGACGGCGCGCTCGAGGTCATGCCGCTCGATCGCCGCGAGTCGGGCGCGCTCCGAGAACGCCGCGCGCAGCGGTGGCGCCGACAGGAACACCGCGGCGGCATCGGCGATCACCGCGGGGCGCGGCTCCACCAGGCGGCCCTCGCGACCGTCCTCGATCAGCTCCTCGAAGAGCGGCGTGGCGGGCGCCACCACGGGCAGACCGCTCGCCAGCGAGCGCATCACCGCGAGCCCGGCCGAGTGCTCCGCGGCCTCGAGCGCCACGGCCACATCGCATGCAGCGAACAGCGAGGGCAGGTCGGAGCCGTCCACGTGCGGCAGGATCCGCAACTGCCCGGCCAGACCCATGCGGCGCGCTTCGGCGAGTACGCGCGTGTGCGCGTCGGGGTCGCGCGCATCGCGGCCCGCCAGCACCAGTTCGGCTTCGGGCACGCGCGAGGTGAGCGAGACCAGCACGTCCACCATGTCGAGGATGTCGGCGTCGGGTGCCGCCGCACCCAGCAGCAGCACGCGCGGTCGCGTCCGCGGCATCAGCGTGGACGTGATCTGCGACACGACCGGCGACGGATGGAATCGCAGCGGATCCACACCCATCGGGATGCGCTGCACCTCGCGCCCGAGACGCTCACCGATGCGCGTGGCCACGTCGCGCCCGTGCGCGATCATCCCCGACGCGGCACTCAGGAGCGGTGCCCGCAGCTCCATGGCCTGCAGCCGCTTCGTGCCGGCGCAGGCGCCGCAGGCCTCATGCGGGTGCCGGTGGGGGCAGGCCTCCAGGCTCGGACGGTGCCGCAGGTCTCCCATCGGGCAGACCGCGCTCAGGTCATGCGCGTCGAGCAGCAGCGGCAGCGCGGCGAGTGACTCGGTCACGCGCGGTGGCAGCGGCGCGGTGGCGGCCAGGTGCACCACGTCGGGAGGGTTCGCGAGCGCGGCGGAGAACGCGCGCTCGAGGGTCTCGAGTTCGGGCCGCCACACCACCACACCGGGCGGGTCCACCATGCTGCGCCACGTCTCGGGTGCCGCGGCGCAGAGTGCGGTGACACGATGCCCGCGAGCTGCCAGACGCGTGGCGAGATTGGCGAGCCAGCTCGGTGCCTCCTCGAGCTCGGACTCGCCGATCGCGTCCGCGACCAGCAGCAACCTCACGCGGCGCGATCCTGCTCGTCGTCCTCCGCCGTGGGCGGTTCGAAATCGTCCTCGATCGAATCGAACGCCAGCTCGGGATCGAACGCGATCCCGTCGACGGGGCCCGTGAGCGATTCGGCGTCCATCTCACCCGGCTGCTGCCAGCGATCGCGCAGATAGGCGGTGAGCGCCTCCAGGTCCCGCCGTGCGGCGGGGTGCCCGGGGTGGATCCACAGCGTGTGGCGCAGCAGCCGCACCGCGTCCTCGACCGCGCCGTACTCGAAGCATGCGGAGGCGGCCACGAACCACAGTCCGGGGTGGTGCGGCGAGAAGCTCAGTCCGCGAAGCGCGCGCGACAGCCCCTCGCGCGCATCGCCATCCTCGAGCGCGGCGTAAGCGGCGCGGACGAGGAAGCGCGCGGCCTCCGGATCGGGCGGCGCGTCGAGTCCGGGGATGTAACGCCGCAGCTCTGCGGTCATGCGGCGCAGGGACGAGTTCACGAACGGGTCCAGGCGCGAGCGCGGCGAGTTCGCCACTCGGTCGGCGAGCCGACCGAGTGCGTCGAGTACGTCCTGCAACGAGGGTTGCGTGGAGTCGGACACCGGCGGTTCCCCTGCGTGACGGGCACTCCGGGCGTGGTCCGATCGACCGCACCCTCGGGACGGGCAGCGCTCAGGTCATCGGCCATGTCCGCGCTCGGCTGAACGCCGGAGTCGCGTGCATTCGGCGCGCATTCCCCCGCAGTCGTGCCCCGCCAGCGCTGTGAAGCAGGGGCTCTGCTAGAGTCCGCGGCCGATGCGCACTCGATCGCTCCCACTCGTCCTGCTGTGCCTCGCCGCTCTCTCGCTCGCGTGCACGTCAGCGACGCCGATCGAGAACGGGGCGGGCGGCAGGCGGTACTTCGGCTCGTTGCGCATGCCGCCCGGGCAGACGCTGCGGTTCGCACTCGGCACCGAGCCCGAGCTGCGCGACCCGGGGACCATGTCCGGGCAGCCGGACGGCCGCTTCGCGCGCATGGTGTTCGAGGGGCTGCTCACCGCTGACGCCCAGACGCTCGAGCCGCGCGAGGGCCAGGCCCATCGCTGGAGCCAGTCGGCCGACGGCCTCACGTACACGTTCCATCTGCGCCCCGGGCTCGAGTGGTCCGACGGCACGCCGCTGACCGCGCACGACTTCGTGTACTCCTGGCGCCGTGTGCTCTCGCCCGCCTCCGCGTCACGCAATGCGAGCCTGATGTACGCGATCCGTGATGCCGAGGCGTACAGCAAGGGCGAGATCACCGACTCCACGCGCGTCGGCGTCCATGCGCCCGACGACAGCACGTTCGTCGTCACCCTCGAGTCCCCCACGCCCTACTTCCTCACGCTCTGCACCTACTACACGTTCATGCCCGTGCCGCGGCACGTGATCGAGGCCCATGGCATCGGCTGGACGCGGCGCGAGCACCTCGTGGGCAACGGCCCGTTCCTGTGGAGCTGGTGGCGGCGCGGCGACCGCTACGAGTTCACTCCCAATCCGCGGTTCTGGAACGCCTCCAAGGTGCGGTTGCAGAAGGTCACCGCGTACACGGTCGACGACCTCAACACGGTCACCAACCTCTACAAGAGCGGCGCGATCGACTGGTGCCCGAGTGGCTACATCCCGTCGCAGTACCTGCCCTTCGTGCGTGACTACGCGGACTTCCGTCACGGCCGCTACCAGGGGACCTACTTCTACAGTGTCAACACCACGCGCGCGCCGTTCGGCGACGCCCGTGTGCGCCGTGCGCTCAGTCTGGCGATCGACCGCGAGGCGATCGCGCGTGACCTGCTCAAGGGCAGCCGCGATCCGTGGGGGCTGATCGCGCCGAGCGGCTACCCCGGCTACGTCTCGCCCGAGCCTGTGCGATTCGATCCCGAACGTGCGCGGGCCGAGCTGACGGCCGCGGGCTTCCCCGGCGGACGCGGGTTCCCCGGCGTCGGCATCCTGTTCAACACGAGCGAGGACCACCGGCGCATCGCCGAGGCGATCCAGGCCATGTGGAAGCGTGAGCTGGGGATCGAGGTCACGCTGAGCAACCAGGAGTGGGGCTCGTACCTGCAGGCCACGACGGCACTGCAGTACGACGTGGCGCGCCGGTCGTGGATCGGCGACTACCTCGACCCCAACTCGTTCCTCAACCTGCTCACCACCGGCGACGGCAACAACCGCAGCGGCTGGAGTGATCCGGAGTACGACCGCCTGATGCGCGAAGCCTCCCGCACGCTGGATCCGGCTGCACGATACGCGATCATGCGCCGGGCCGAGGCCGTGGCGCTCGAAGCCGCGCCCTTCCTGCCCATCTACCACTACTCGACCAACGAGCTGGTCAAGCCCTGGGTGCGCGGCATCCATCAGACCGCGCTCGACGTGCACCCGCTCACCTACGTGTGGATCGACCATCAGTGGCGCGAGCATGAGCCGATCGCCGGCTCGCGCGGAGCCGAACGTTGAGCGCGTTCATCCTGCGCCGCCTGCTGGCCATGGTCCCCACGCTGCTCGCCGTGGGCACGCTCACGTTCTTCCTCATGCGCGCCGCTCCGGGCGGTCCGTTCCAGTCCGAGCGCGAGATGCCGGCCCGCGCCAAGCAGGAACTGCTGCAGCGGTACGGCCTGGACCAGCCGCTGCACGTGCAGTACCTGCGCTTCCTGCAGAGCGCCGCGCGGTTCGACCTGGGCCCGTCCTACAAGAACCCGGACCAGAGCGTGCGCGAGATCGTGCTCGAGGGCTTCCAGGTGTCGGTGGAGCTGGGCGGCTGGGCGCTGCTCGTCGCGGTGCTGCTCGGCGTGCCGTTCGGCACGCTGGCGGCGCTGCATCAGAACCGTGCGATCGATCACCTGTCCATGGGAACGGCGCTCGCAGGGGTGAGCGTGCCCAACTTCGTGCTGGGGCCGGTGCTGGTGTACGTGTTCGCGCTCACGCTCGGGTGGTTCCCCGCGGCGCTGTGGGTGGAGCCCGCATCGCGAGTGCTTCCCGTGCTGGCACTGTGCGTGGCGTACGTGGCGTACATCGCGCGTCTCACGCGCGCGGGCATGCTCGAGGTGCTGCGCGCCGACTACATCCGTACCGCACGGGCCAAGGGACTCTCGGAGCGCGTCGTGGTGGTCAAGCATGCGCTCAAACTGGGACTCATGCCGGTGGTGTCCTACCTCGGCCCCGCCGCCGCGCGCATCATCATGGGCTCGATCGTGGTCGAGCAGGTGTTCGCCGTGCCCGGCCTCGGCCGGCATCTGGTGCAGGGCGCGATCAACCGCGACTACACGCTCGTCATGGGCGTGGTGCTGTTCTACGCCGCGTTCCTGATGCTGTTCAACCTGATCGTCGACCTCGCCTACACATGGCTCGACCCGCGCGTGGAGCTGGCGTGAGCATCGGGATCCAGCCGCCCGCCTCCGTGCTCGCGGACGCCCCGCGCCCGTCGCGCAGCCTGTGGTCCGACGCCTGGCTTCGCCTGCGGCGCAATCGTGCGGCGCTGCTGGCAGGCGGGTTCCTGGTGGCGCTGTCACTCGTCTCCGCGCTCGCCCCGTGGCTGCCGGGCGTGCAGGACCCCAGCGCGCAGGACCTGGCGCGCGGGGCCACGTCGCCGTCGGCCGCGCACTGGTTCGGCACGGACGAACTGGGCCGCGACACGTTCGCACGCGTGCTGTTCGGCGGCCGCATCTCGCTGCTCGTGGGGCTGATCGGCACGCTGGTGTCGATCGCGATCGGTGTCACCTGGGGCGCCATCGCCGGCTACCGCGGCGGCCGCACCGACGAATGGATGATGCGCTTCGTCGACGTGCTGTATGCGCTGCCCTACATCTTCCTCGTGATCCTGCTGCTCGTGTTCGTGGGCCGCAGTCTCGTGATGCTGTTCGTGGCACTGGGGCTCGTGCAGTGGCTCACCATGGCGCGGATCGTGCGCGGCCAGGTGCTCTCGATCAAGACGCAGACGTACGTCGAAGCGGCCCGCGCACTGGGGGCCAGCGATCGAGCGATCCTGTTCCAGCACATCGTGCCCAACACGCTCGGGCCGGTGATCGTGTACACCACCCTCACCGTGCCGGCCGTGATCCTGCAGGAGGCGTTCCTCAGCTTCCTCGGTTTCGGCGTGCAGCCGCCCGACGCCTCCTGGGGCACGCTGCTCGCGGATGGCGCCAAGCTGTTGGCGCTCTTCCCCTGGCTCGTGGTGTTCCCCGGCGCCGCCATGTCCCTGACGCTGCTGGCGTTCAACTTCCTGGGCGACGGGCTGCGCGACGCGCTCGACCCGCAGGGGCGGCGCGACGGCCACTGACGCCGCGCGACTCCGGAGCTAGTGCCGGACCGGCGCGAGCAGCGTGGGTCCGATCTCGGCGGCGAGCGCGTTCGTCCGCACCAGATCGCGCGCCCACTCGAGCCGGGACGACAGGCCGAGCAGCAGCACGCCGCGCACACGACCTTCCCACGTGTACAGGAACGCGCCCTCGCGGCCGGGCTCGAGCCAGAGCGTCTCGTGGTCGAGACGGGCGGAGAGTTCCCCCACGCCCTCGAAGAGCAGTTCGCCCACGCGGAACCACTTGCGCGGCATGTGGTCGTAGGCCGAGAGCGGCGCACCGGTGCAGGCCGACGCCATGTTCGCGCCCACGAGCCGCCCCATGTGCTCCGCGTGGTCGCTGCTCTCCACGCGCATGAGCTGGCCGAGCGCTGGATAGGGGAACTCGGCCACGTCGCCCGCGGCCCACACGTGCGGCTGTGACGCACGCCCGGCCTCGTCCACCACGATGCCGCTGTCGATGTCGAGCCCCGCGGCCTCGGCCAGTTCGACCAGCGGTTCGCCCCCCACGTCCACCAGCACGAGCTGCGTGGTGAGGTCGCTGCCGCCACGCGTGCGCGCATGCACGTGCCCAGCGGACTCGACGATGCGATCCAGTGTCTCGCCCGTGACGACCTCGACGTCGTGGTCGCGCAGGTACTCCACGATGCCCACCCCGAGTTCGCGCGGCAGCATGCGGGGCATGGGGTACTCCTCGGGCAGCACCAGCGTCACGCCGATGTCGCGGCCTCTCAGGGCCATGCACATCTCGAGCGCGGTGAATCCCCCGCCGACGATCGCCACGTGCTGCACGCGCTGCAAGCGGTGCTCGAGCTCGAGATAGTCCTCGAGGTCGCGAAAGTGCCTCACACAGGGTTGTTCCGCCCCCATCGCCTGCAGGCGGCGCGGCCGGCAGCCCGTGGCGATCAGCAGTTCGTCGTAGCCGATCTCGTCGCCGCTCTCATCCCAGAGCACCCGCTTCTCGGGGTCGATCTCCACGACCTCACGGCGCAGGCGCAGGTCCACGCGCTGCTCGCGATACCAGTCGTCGGGGTGGACCGGCAGCTGTTCCAGGGTCCGCTCGCCCGTCCAGAGGTCCTTGGTCAGCGGGGGCCGGTGATACGGACGATGGTTCTCTCGGCTGAGCAGCAGCACCGAGCCCTCGGCATCCACCGATCGGATGCCCTCGAGTGCCGCGGCGGCCGCCACTCCGCCGCCCACGATGCAGTAGCGATAGTGCATGGTCCCCTCTCTGCGCATGCGAGTGCCGACGATGCTAGCACGGGGGCGGCGATGCGCGCGGCGACGCACGCGGCGCGCGCGCTCACGCCTCGCGTGCCGCTCGCTCGCCCTCGCTCACGCGCCACGCCATGTCGCCGGCATGCAGGTCCATGAGCGCATGGATCACGATCGCGGCCCACAGGGATCCCGTGAGCCAGACCACGGCCATCAAGAACAGCCCGACGATGCCGGTGAGCACGACCCCACGCGGGCCCTGATAGGCGTGCCCCAGTCCGAAGCACACCGCCTGCACGAGGCCCGCGACCCACCACGGCACGAACGCCGACAGGAGCCACACGAGGAATCCGCGGAACAACACCTCCTCGCAGACGCCCGCAGTGATCGCCAAGGGCACGAACCCGGCGAACTCACGGCGCGCCTGGGGCAAGATCGGCCAGGCGCCCGCCAGCCGCTGCCGCACCCGGCGACGCACCTCGGGATCCTCGCCCACGAGCGGGCGCTGGCGGTGCAGCAGCGCCGTGATCACGGCCACGCCGGCGAGCACCCCCATGAGACCGGCCGTGGGGTGGGCGACCAGTCCGAGGCCCTCCGGCGTGCGACGGCCCTGCCACCACAGCGCCGCCACCGCGGCCACGAGGAGCCACTGCGAGAGCATCGCCCGCTGCCACACCGCCGGTCGCCGCGCCGCATGCTCGTGCTCGGGCAGCCGCTCGAGCGAGCGCTTGGTGAGCAGGGCGCGCAGCGGCAGACCGAGCACGATCAGCAGCGCGAGGCCGAAGTCGAGGGCGGTGGGCATGGGCGGCGCAGTATAGTCGGGCTGGATCCGCCGTCGATCGTCGCTCGCAACTGTCCGAGGACCCCGCCATGCGCCTGCCGCTCCGCCTCCTGCTGCTCTGCGCGTTCGCCGCATCCTCGCTGGCCGCGCAGACCGGCGCGCGCACGCCCGCGCTCCCCATCCAGCTCGCCGAGAGCCGACCGCTCGAGACCGCACTCGGCGACCCTGCGCTCGCCACCGCGCAGGCCGTGTGGGTGGAGATGATCGACGGCGCCCGCCAGCGCGTGGATCTCGAGCACTTCTATCTGTCTCACAAGCGCGGTGAAGCGCTGCAGCCGGTGATCGACGCCATCGGGCGCGCCGCGGCACGCGGCGTGCGCGTGCGGCTGCTGCTCGATGCGCGCATGCGCACGACCTACCCGTGGCCGCTCGACTCGCTCGCGGCGCTGCCGGGGATCGAGGCGCGCGGCGTCGACTTCCGCCGACTGGCGGGCGGCGTGCAGCACGCCAAGTTCATGGTCGTCGACGGCCGCGATGCGTTCCTCGGGAGCCAGAACCTCGACTGGCGGGCGCTCTCGCACATCCACGAGTTGGGCGCTCGCGTGCGCATCGCGCCGATCGCTGCGGCCATGGCGGACGTGTTCGAGACCGACTGGCGCGCCGCGGACACGTCGTATCGCGCCGTGGCGGTGTCGCGTGCGCGCCCCCGCCTGCCCATCCGCTTCACGCAGGGCGGCGAACGCGGCGAGGCCTACCTGTCGGCGAGCCCGCCGCAGCTGCTGCCGGCCGGCGTGCTGCGCGACCACGAGATCCTGCTCGCGCGCCTCCGCGGCGCGCAGCGCGAGATCGTGGCGCAGGTGCTGCAGTACGGTGTGGCGGGCTACGGCGAGCGCGACTCCTCGCTGCACGAGGCGCTCATCGCGGCGGCCGGGCGCGGCGTGAAGGTGAGGCTGATCGTGTCGGACTGGGTGATCGGCGACGACGGCGAGAAGGACCTGCGCGCGCTGGCCGAGGTGCCCGGCATCGAGGTGCGGATCTCGCGGGTGCCGGACTGGAGCGTGGGGTACATCCCGTTCGCTCGGGTGGAGCACTGCAAGTTCATGGTCGCCGACGGCGAGTGGCTGTGGCTCGGCACGAGCAACTGGGAGCCGGGCTATTTCACGAGCTCGCGCAACCTCGCACTCACCGTGCGGCACCGCGGCCTGGCGACCTCGGTCCGCCGGGTGTTCCAGACCAGTTGGGACGCCCCGAGCGCGCATCCACTCGGCCCCGCTCTCCAGATGGAGAAGCGCATTCGCCGAATGGAGGCTCCGCCTGGGGTCCCCGTGTACGGCGAGTGACCCGGCACGAACCCACTTGCACGCAGCGCCCGTCTGCGCTTCCCTGTCGGGTCAGCAGTCTGCCACAGGCCGCCGCACGGCCTTCCCTGCCCCAGGAACCCCACGAGGAGGTCGCTCATGGAGCGTGAGATCGAGCTGTTCGAGTCGTTCGAGGTCCAGGAGATCGCGAGCCAGACGCGCGCGCAGATCCCGCAGTACATCTATCCGTTCAGCTACTACTGCTACAGCACCCCGTCGAACTGATCACGATCGGGCCGAAGGACGCCGCCCGACCGGCCGATACTCCGTCCGTGCATGGCGTGACCCGGCTGGGTGCGCCCGCGGACCCCAACCCCACACGAGGTCGTTGACATGGAGCGTCACCACGAGTCGGTCGAGCTGTTCGAGGCGTTCACGGTCGCTGAAGTCGCGGAGCAGGTGCGCAAGGGCCGTCCGTATTACGGCTACTGCGACTGGTGCTTCTACAACGACTGAGTCGGGACACGGCAGTCCGCGGCCCCGAGCGTGCTCACCATGCTCGGGGCCGTTCTGCTGCCCGGGGACTTGCAAATGCCGCGGCTTGGCGCTTCCATGTTCGGGCTGAGCCGCTCCGGCATGAAGCCCGAGTGGCCAGTGAACCCATCAGGAGGTGCAGACATGGATCGTCCCAGCGAGAAGGTCGAGCTGTTCGAGACGTTCGAGGTGGAGCAGGTCGCCTCGCAGGTCCGCCAGGGAAGCAGCCCGTACTATGAGGACTGCTACTGGTGCTTCTACAAGCTCTGATGGTCCCGCATCCGCGCCGGTGGGTCTCCCCCGAGCCGCGGACCACAGGAGCCGAGCATCGAGACGCCGCCGATGGGTCCACCCCTCGGCGGCGTTCTCCGTTCAGCGAGAACGCGGCTCGCCCCGCACGGATGGAGGAGGACCGCGAGTCGCGGTCCACGGACCGTCCGCGATAGAGTCAGCCGATGGAGCCCTCGGCCGATCCCACGCCGCCGCGGCCTGCGGCGGACCTGCACCTGCTCGAACTGCCCGAGGGTGGATGCGAGATCCTGATCGAGGGCGGCCGGCGCCGGCTGCGGCTCTCCGCAGACGCGCAATGGCTGCTCGAGCACCTCGATGGGCGCATCACCTACCCCGAACTCGCCGGATTGCTGAGCCAGCGGACCGGCCGTGCCGTGGCGGCGGAGCAGGCGCGCGCGCTGGTGGAGCGCGTGCTGGTCGAGCCGGGACTGACGGGCACCCGCAAGGCCGCGGCACCCGTGCGCGGACGGCTGATCGAACTGCTGCCTGCCGTGGCGATGCGGCCGCTGGCCCGGCTGCTCGCGCCCCTCGCCTCGCGCTGGGGGATGCCGGTCTCGGCGCTGGCCGCGGTGGCGGCGATCGCGGTCCTGCTCGCGCCGCGCCTGCTGGACGCGGCCGCCTGGCGCGACGGGGTCGCGTGGCTGCTCGTCGCGCCCGCCGTGTTCGCCTCGTTGTTCGTGCATGAACTCCTGCACGCTGCGGCGCTCTCGGCCGGCGGCGGCTCGCCGGGTGCGGTCGCGCTGATCACCGGCCGGCGCTGGCACCTGCGGGCCGAGCTGCCGGGCATGGAGCGCCTCCCCCTCATGGCCCGAGTGCGGGTCGACCTGGCCGGCGCGCACGGCCAGCTCCTCTCGGCGGCGGCGCTGGCGGTGGTGCCGTGGGCACTCGGGGGAAGTGCGCCGGTACCGGCGGTGCTCGCCGTGCTCGCGAGCGCGGGCGCCAACCTCGTGCCCGCCGACGGACATGACGGCAGCTACCTCCTCGACGACCTCGCCGACCGGCCCCACGGCGATGCGCAGATCCGGTCCGTGCCGCTCACGCGCACGCTCGCGATGGGCGTGCGGCTCGCGGCCACCGGCCTCGCGCTGCGCCTGGGGCGGGGGCCCATGGCCGCCATGAAGCGGCTGATCGTGGTCATGATCGCCACGTCATTCCCACGGCAGAGCGCCGCATGGCGGCGCGCGTTCACCCTGCGCCACCTGGTGGCCACCGAGCACCTGCGCCTCGACATGGCCGATGTGGGCCGCGGCCGCGGTGCGGACCACGTGTTGCACCGCACTCCGCTCCTCGAGTGTCTGCGCGCACGGCGTGGTGTGGTCGTGTGCAGCATGCACGCCGGGCCGTTCCCGTACGTGCCCCTGACGCTCGCCGAGACCGGAGCCACGGTCATGCTCTACGCCACCGCGGAGATGCAGCAGCTCGGGCTCACCGCGTGGCAGGCATCGGCCGAGCAGCTGGGCGTGCAGTTCGAGGTGCTCTCGCCCACGTCGGTGCGCGACGCGGCGCGGGCCTTGCGCGGGCTGCGTGAGGGGCGCGTGCTGTCGATCCTCATGGACGGGCAGCACTCGGCCAACCGCGACCAGCACCGGGCCGACATCACGTTCATGGGCGCCGAGTTCTGCATGCGGACCGGGCCCGTGGTGCTGGCCACGCGCGCCCGCGCGCCGATCGTGCTGGCCGCGACACGCTGGCACGGTACGGCGACACGCGTCGTGGAGTTCAGCGACTGCTTCGAGCCGCTCGCCACCGACGCCGACGAAGCGGTCGTCGAGCGCACCCGGGCGCTCTACGACTGGTTCGCCGATCGCATCGCCCCGCGCGCGCACGAGTGGACGGGCTGGACCTGGCCCGTGCAGCACTGGCGCGCCTCGGGCCGTGCTCCCACCGCCACGCGCGAAGCGCTCGCCGAGGCGCAGGTCCGTGCGCAGCGGGCGTTGCTCGGCGAGCCTGCGAGCGCCCGTGTTCTCGCGGACGACACGCTGTGTGCGGTGTACGACTCCGGCACTGAGAAGCTGCTCGTGCAGGGCGACCACCGGCGCGTGATGCGCGGCTCGGCGGCCGCCGTGGCGCTGCTCGAAGCGGCGTTCAAGCGGCCGCGGGCCCGCGAGCTGCCGGCGCGGCTCGGCCGGCCGGCGGAGCAGCTCGCCCCCGAGCTCGCGCGGCTCATGCTCGCCGGGCTCGTCACGCTGCAGGGCGGCGCACGGGGCGGATCAGCGCGGTAGACTCTGCCCCGGCGCCCAGCCGCGGCGGCGCAGGTCCTCGAGCAGCGCGATCACCGCCTCACGCTCGGCGTGTGAGGTGAGGACCAGCAGGTCGCCGGCCGCGGCCCACGCCAATGCGGCGCGCACGGCGCTGGACTCATCGGGGTGCTGCGAGAGCTGCGCGGCCGCCGCGCCGCAGGCGGCGAACTCGGCCGCGAGCAGCCCGGGGATCACGCCCGGCTCGCGGCCTCGGCGGTAGCTGTCCATCTCCTTGATGAACACGCGCTCCGGCCGCATCGCCCACGCCGAGCGCGCGAACGCACGGATGTCGTCGTCACTGCGGTCGCCCGCCTGGCCGATCACGATGGCGCGGCGCTGGGCGGGGATCGCCGCCGCCATCTGCGCCAGCGCCTCGAGCCCGTGCGGGTTGTGCGCGAAGTCGACGATCGCCGTGAACCCGCCCAGCACCCAGCGGTTGGCGCGGCCGGGATTGGCGGCGGGCGTCGACTCGAATCCGAGGAGCCCCTCGCGCATGGCTGTCACGGGCACGCCCACGACCGCCGCCGCGCCGATCGCCGCGAGCACATTGGCCACGTTGTAGCGCGCCGCGCCACCGAACGTCACGGGCACCTCCGCCACCGGCGCGATCGTTTGGCGCTCCCCGCGCCAGGCGAGCTGCAGCGCGTCGTGCTCGACCCACGCCGCATCGCCGCCCGCGGCGAGATGCGCGCGCAGTGTGGCGTGACCGGCATCGAGTGTGCACCAGAGCACCGGGCGGTCGAGCACGAGGCCGCGCGCGAGCACGCGAGGATCGTCGCCATTGAGCACCGCGCGG
>CADEFY010000031.1 GCA_902826705.1 uncultured bacterium | reverse complement strand
ACTCGATCATCCTGGTCGACTTCATCGAGCTGCGCCGCGCCCAGGGCATGGCGCTGCGCGAGGCGGTGATCGACGCCGGCGCCGTGCGGTTCCGCCCCATGGTGCTCACCGCTGCCGCGGTCGCCGTGGGCGGCGGCGTGATCCTGTTCGACCCGATCTTCCAGGGACTCGCCGTGGCGTTGATCGGCGGAGAAGTGGCGGCCACCGTGCTCTCACGCGTGGCCGTGCCCGTGCTGTACTACCTGATGCGGCGCGGTGAGGAGCACGCTGCGCTGCCGGAGGCGTCATGAACGCGTGGACAGTGGATGAGGGGCTGCGACTCGTCGCGGGCACGGTGATCCTGATCTCGGTGGCCCTCGGCGTGTGGGTGAGCCCGTGGTGGCTGGCGCTCACGGCGTTCGTCGGCGCCAACCTGCTGCAGTCGGCCTTCAGCCGTTGGTGCCCGATGATGTGGGTGCTCCGGCGCGCGGGGTGCCCCGAGCGGCGTTGATCGAGCGCCGCTCGGGCTCAGCGCGCCGCGCCCGCGGACGCGAGCCGTCCGGCGAGCCACGCTGCGGCAGGCACGGCGATCACCGCGGTGATCGAGAACCAGAGCGGGTGCGGCAGCATCATGAGGTTGGTGATCGAGGCCGCCAGCACGAACAGCCCGACCACGCCAGAGAGCAGCGGCCGTCGCGAGACTGCGAGCCGTGCCGCGAGCCATGCGCCGCTGAACGAGCCCGACACCCAGGCGAGCAGCACGCAGAGCAGCGCGCCCACGGGCAGCGTGCGCACGAACGCTGCCATCGCCGCCTTGTCGTTGAAGTCGAGTCCTGTCGGCACGGGGAAGAGCCGGTGGCCCAGCATCTCCACCAACATCACCACGAGGAACGCGGTCACGATCCCGGCGAGCACGGCGAGTGTGTTGCGGAGTGCAGTGGGCACGACGGCCTCCATCGAGCGTGTTCAGCGCGTCGCGGTCTGCTGCAGATACAGCCTGCCGCCCAGCCAGCACTGCGGCAGGGCCACCACGACGAGGGAGAGTGCATACCAACGCGGCCCCAGTCCGGCGTTCCATGTGGCGATCACGCCGACCATGCCCAGCACCATGCCCACGCCGCCGAGGATCAGCGCATGCCGCATGGGATCCGAGGGGGCGAGCCGCGCCGTGAGCCACGCGCCGGCGATGCCGATCACCAACCGGTAGGCCGCGGCGACGATCGCGTGGGTGTCGTTCATGGGTGAGCCCATGGGAGGGTAGAAGCGCACTTGATGCAGGATCACGTCGACGACCGTGGTGACCACGATGATGAACAGCACCCCCGCGACCACGGCCCAGATGGAACGCCCGTTCATGATCGACCCTCCACGCGATGCGCGCGCGTGACTCAGCGCAGCCAGCCGCGACTGGCGGCATTGCGGCCGAGCACGAGCAATGCGACCGAGATCACGAGCACGAGGCCCTGCAGCCCAAGCACCATGGGTTCTGCCTGACCGGCCGCCGGCGAAAGCGCGAAGAGCGCCACGTCCTGCGCGACGACGCCGATGAACGAGAGCAGCAGGAGCGGGTTGGCCCACCGCTTGAGCAGGAACAGTCCCAGGCAGCCGAGCGCGCCGCCCCAGACGGCGGTCGCGGTCGCGGCCACCGCCCACGCGGGGCGAGCGGCGACCATCGCCTGCTGCGCTTCGGTGAGCTTGGCGACGTCCTCGGGCTTCATCATGACGTCGGCCAGGTAGGCCATGCAGCCGAGCAGGTTCCAGAGCAACGCGACGATCGCGACGGGCCTGAACCACTTGGGGACCGGTTGCATGCGAGCCTCCGCCGGATGGGGTGACATCACTTCTCGCGTGGCGGGTACTTCTTCTGGGTGATCCGGACCGAGCGTTCGATCATCTGCTCGAGCACGGCCATGTCGACGTCGGCGAGCCGCCGCACGTACAGGCACGACTTGCCGATCTTGTGCGGCCCCAACTTGGCGAGCAGCTTCTTGGCCGCGGGCGTGTCGTAGTCCGGGTACAGATAGACCGTGAGGTCGGGCCGGCGCGAGGAGAACGCGGCGATGGACGAGTCGCCTTCGTGCCCGCTGGCGTACTGATAGTGGTACTGGCCGAACCCCACGATGCTCGGCCCCCACATCTTGGCCGGCTCGCCGGTGATGCGCTTCATGATGGCGACGAGCTGCTTGCAGTCCTTGCGCCGCTCGGCATCGGCGATCGCGGCGATGTAGGACGCGGGACTGACCTTGGTGGGCTTGGTCTTGGCTTCGTACATGGGGCCTCCGCGGTGAGCTCGGCAGTGTAGCAGCGCGGTGCACCGCCCCCTACGCCACGCCCATCGCCTCCAGTCGGTCGCCTGCCGCACGCCGGCCACGGCCCGTCCGCCGCGTACCACCGCCCACCAGCGCCACCATGAGCGCCTTCTGCAGGTGCAGGCGGTTCTCGGCCTCCTCGATCACCACGCTCTGCGGGCCGTCGATGACCGCGTCGGTCACCTCCTCGCCGCGGTGCGCGGGCAGGCAGTGCATGAAGCTGGCGTCGGGCGCGGCCAGCGCCATGAGCTTCTCGTCCACCGTGTAGCCGGCGAACGCCACGCGCCGCCAGTCGGACTCGGCCTCCTGGCCCATGCTCGTCCACGTGTCGGTGTACACCACGTCGGCGCCGCGCACGGCCTCGTGCGGATCGCGCGTGCGGCGGATGCCGCCCTTGGACTTGGACTCGGCCTCGATGAACAAGCCGCCGTCGGGCTCGAACCCATCGGGCACCGCCACGCGCAGTGAGAAGCCGAACAGCGTGGCGGCTTCCATCCACGAGTGCAGCACGTTGTTGCCGTCGCCCACCCACGCGATCTGCAGCGTGTCGAGGTCGCGGCCCATGCGCCAGAGCGTGTAGAGGTCGGCGAGGATCTGGCATGGGTGCGAGTGGTCTGTGAGCGCGTTGATCACTGGCACGCTGCAGTGCTCGCCCAGCTTCTGCACGAGCGTGTGCGAGAACGTGCGCACGACGATCAGGTCGCACATGCCCGAGAGCACGTGTGACACGTCGGCCACGCTCTCGCGGCCGTGCTCGCTCACCTCGGTCGCGCCCAGATCGATCGCGTCGCCACCCAGTTCGTGCATGCCCACCGTGAATGACACGCGCGTGCGCAGCGACGGCTTGTGGAACACCAGCGCTGCCGTCCTGCCGGCCAACGGCTTCGGCGCTCGCGGCGTGCCGCGCACGGCACGCAGTCGGTCGGCCTCGGCGAACAGCTCCAGGACGAAGGCTCGGTCCATGTGCATGAGGTCGATCAAGTGGCGTGGCTGCGAATGCACGGCGGGCTCCTTCCGGGGACGAGGGACGTTCACGACAGGATGGGCAGTGAGGGTTCGGTGACCAGGGCCTGCGGCATGGGCAGGGTGTACGGGCGCGCGTCACGGGCTGCGGCCTCGCTGGCGCCGGGCACCAGGTCGAGCACCACCGCCACCTCGTCGCACGCGTGGCGCTTGGGGCAGCGCACACAGTCGGTCCAGACCTTGCGCGGCAGCGTCTCGCGCTTCTCGACCGTGAAGCCGCAGCGCTCGAAGAACGCCACCTCACGTGTGAGCGCGATGATGCGCGGCAGGCCGACGGCGCGGGCGTCGGCCACCACGGCCTCCACGAGCCGCGCGCCGAGGCCGCGACCGTGGCGGTCGGGCCGCACCGCCAGGCTGCGCACCTCACCCATGTCCTTCCAGAGCACGCGCAGCGCGGCACAGGCCACGATCCGGCCGTCGTCCTCCACCACATGGAACTCGCGCACGCACTGGTACAGCTCGCTCACCGGGCGGGGCAGCAGCACGCCCTGCGCCACGTACGCGGCCATCACGGCGGCGATGCCCGGCACGTCGTCGAGCCGGGCGCGCCGCAGCACGAGGCCGCCCGCCAACACGCGCGGGCCATGCGCGGTCTCGGCTCCACCGTTCGGATCCACGGGCGCGGCGTCGCTCGCATCCACGGGATGCGCGCGCGATTCCACTCGCTCGCCGGGCCCCAGCCCGAGACGCGCCTCCTCGGCGGAGAGTTGTTCCGCCACCGAGCCGGCACCCGGGGCATGCGCGCGGCGCGCGAGCGCGGACTGCACCGAGAGCGCGTTCACATGCGTGTCGTCGAACAGCGGGTGCAGTGCGAGCCGCACGTCGAGCGGCAGCGCGGCCGGCTCCACGCCCGCCGCCTCGGCGGCGGCCCAGAGCTGGCCCACCACACGATGGGCATCGCGGAACGGCACGCCCTCGGCCACCATCGCATCGGCCAGCTCGACTGCGAGCAGATCGGGTGTGAGGCTGGCCGCGAGCCTCTCGGGCTGTGGCGTGAGCGCGGCGATCGCGGGCGTGAGTCCGTCGAGCAGCGCTGCGAGCGTGTCGGCGGTGTCGAAGACCGCCTCCTTGTCCTCCTGCAGATCCTTCTGATACGCGGACGGCAGGCCCTTGAGCAGCGTGGCGAGCCGCTGCGCGTTGGCGAGCAACCGCGCGCTCTTGCCCCGCGCGAGCTCGAACAGGTCGGGGTTGCGCTTCTGCGGCAGCAGGCTAGACCCGGTCGAGAACCCGTCGGGCGCCACGAACCAGCCGAACGCGGGCGAGCAGAACAGCACGAGATCCTCGGCCAGACGCGACAGGTGCAGTCCGAGCATCGCCGCCGCATTCAGGTACTCGAGCGCGAAGTCGCGGTCTCCCACCGCATCCAGACTGTTGGCCGCGAGCCGTGTGAACGACAGCCGTGTCGCGAGCGACAGCCGGTCGTAGGCCAGCGGGCTCCCCGACACGGCGCCACTGCCGAGCGGCATGCGGTCGGCGGCCTCGCGTGCGGCCGCGAAGCGCTCCTCGTCGCGTGCGAACGCCTGCGCGTGCGCCAGCCACCAGTGCGCCAGCGTGATCGGCTGTGCGGGCTGCAGGTGCGTGTAGGCCGCGCAGGCCAGGTGCTCGCTCGCGCGCGCCTGCTGCACGATCGCGCGCTCCAGGCCGCGCACGGACTCGATCGCGGTGTCGGCGAGCCGCATGACGTGCATGCGCAGGAGCGTGGCCACCTGGTCGTTGCGGCTGCGCCCCGTGTGCAAGCGGCGCGCGGGCTCGCCACACAGCCGCTCGAGCGACTGCTCCACTGCCGAGTGCACGTCCTCGCCCGTGAGCGTGACCGTGCCCTCGAGCAGCGCCTGCTCCAGTGCGTCACACGCCGCGTGCAGCGCCGACACCTCCGCTGCGCTCATCACGCCGCACTCGCCGAGCGTGGCGGAGTACGCCCGAGAGAGCGCCAGCTCCTCGGGCCACAGGCGCTGGTCCACGGGCAGCGAGTCGTTCAGCCGCTGCGCCCGCGGATCGAGGCCGGCGGTGAGCCGGCCCTTCCAGACCTGCTCAACGGCCATGGGCCACCGTCTCCGCGGGATCCGCCGGAGTCGCCACCGTCACGGACTCCGCGGGCGTGCCGCGCCGCGCCGCGACCGCGAGCGGCAGACCGAAGATGCGGATGAAGCCCTCTGCGTCCTGCGAGCGGTAGCCGGTCATGTCGAACGACGCGAGGTCCGGCCGGTAGAGCGTGTACGGACTGGTGCGGCCGATCGCCACGGCGCGGCCGTGGTGCAGTTCCACCGTGACCTCGCCGGTCACCACGTCCATCGCGGTGTCCACGAACGACTGCAGCGCGCGTCGCAGCGGTGAGAACCACATGCCGTTGTACACGAGGTCGGCGTACCGCGGGGCCAGCTCGAGCCGCGTACGCAGCAGGTCGTGCGGCAGGGTGAGCCGGCACAGGTCCTCGAGCGCCTCGTGCAGCACGGTGCCGCCGGGCGTCTCGTACACGCCACGCGACTTCATGCCCACGAGACGGCTCTCCACCAGGTCGGCGCGGCCCACGCCATGGCGGCCGGCGAGCGTGTTGAGCGCCTCGAGCAACTCGACCGGGCCCAGCGTGCGGCCATTGACCGAGGTGGGGCGGCCGCGCTCGAAGCCCACGGTGATGCGCTCCGGCAGCGCGGGCTGACGGTCGGGACCGGCGGTGAGCCGGTGCATGGGCTCGGGCGGGGCGTTGGCGGGATCCTCGAGCGCACCCCCTTCGTGCGAGAGGTGCCAGAGGTTGGCGTCGCGCGAGTAGAGGTCGTCCTTCTTCTGCGCCACGGGGATGCCGTGCTGGTCCGCGTAGGCCAGCGCATCCTCGCGCGAGACGATGTCCCACTCGCGCCACGGTGCGATCACGGCGAGGTGCGGCGCCAGTGCGTGGTACGTGAGTTCGAAGCGCACCTGGTCGTTGCCCTTGCCCGTGCAGCCGTGTGCCAGCGCATCGGCGCCGGCGCGCTCGGCGCACCAGACCTGTCGCGAGGCGATCAGCGGCCGCGCGAGCGACGTGCCCAGCAGGTAGCGCCCCTCGTACACGGCGCCGGCCCGCAGCGCGGGGAAGCAGAAGTCGCGCACGAACGGCACGCGCAGGTCCTCGATCACCACGTCGCTCGCGCCGCTCTTCCTCGCCTTGGCCTCGAGCCCGTCCAGCTCGAGGCCGCCCTGGCCCACGTCCGAGCAGTAGCACACGACCTCGCAGCCGTAGTGCTCCTTGAGCCACGGCACGATGATGCTGGTGTCGAGTCCGCCCGAATACGCGAGTACTGCCTTCTTGACCGTGCGCTTCACCGAGGTGCACCTCCCTGGTCGGCGGGCGCCACGGCGCCCGGGTCCGCGTGGCCGAGGAACGAGAGCGCCGTGTCCAGCTTGGCGACCGCCTCGTCGAGTTCGTCGTCCGTCACATCGAGCGGCGGCAGCACGCGCACGGCGCGCTCGCCGCCCCGCACCAGCAGCAGGCCGTGCGCCCGCGCTGCGGCCACGAGCGCCGGGGCGTCGAAGGGCGCCTCCGCGGCCAACTCGATCGCGCGAAGCAGTCCCAGGCCGCGCGCTTCGCGCACCGACGCGTGCTTCTCGGCGATGGCCGCGAGCCCGTCGCCCAGCCGCCGGCCTGCGCGCCGCACGCGCTCGAGCAGCGCGGGCTCGCGGACCTGGGCCAGCACCCAGCGCGCGGCCGCCGCGCTGACCGGATTGCCGCCGAACGTGCAGCCGTGCATGCCGGGAGCCAAGTGCGATGCGGCCTCTTCGGTCATGAGCACTGCGCCGATCGGCAGCCCGCCGCCCAGCGCCTTGCTGATCACCGTGTAGTCCGCGCGCAGCCCGAAGTGCTCCTGCGCCAGGAGCCGGCCCGTGCGGCCCATGCCGGTCTGCACTTCATCGAGCACGAGCGCCGCGCCGATCGCCGCCGTGCGTGCGCGCAGCGCCAGCAGGAAGTCGCGCTGTGCGGGCACCGCGCCGTTCTCACCCTGCACCGGCTCCACGATCACCGCGCACACGCCGCCATCGAGCAGGCGGTCGAGCGCGGAGACATCATTGAAAGGTGCGAACCGCACGCCGGGCACCAGCGGCCCGAACGGTTCGCGATAGTGCGGGTTGTGCGTGGCGGAGACGGCGAAGGCCGTACGGCCGTGGAACCCGCCCTCGAACGCGAGCACGCCGCGGCCCGAGGCTCCGCGCGAACGCGCCCGCGCGCGGGCGAACTTGAGCGCCGCCTCGATGCCCTCGGTGCCCGAGTTGCAGAAGAACACCCGGTCGTAGTCGGTCGCTTCGAGCAGTTCCCGAGCGAGCGCCGTGCCGGGCGCGTGCGAGAACAGGTTGCTGCTCTGGCCGAGCCGCGACATCTGATCGGCCACCGCGGCAGCGAGCCCCGCGGGGGCATGCCCGAACGCATTGACCGCGATGCCGCTCACCATGTCGAGGTACGCGCGGCCGCTCGTGTCCCACACGCGGGCGCCCTGGCCGCGCGCGATCTCGAGTCGCGGCAGCGGATAAGTCGGGGCGAGGAGCGCGGACTCGTCGCGGGCCGGCGTGGCGACCGCGGGCGTGTCGGGGGACGTGGTCATGATGCGACCTCCTGATGGGAGCCCACGGCGGTGAACACCGTGGCGTGATCGACGCGAGCTGAGGCCGCGAGCAGCCGCGCCAGGTCGCCGGAGCCCTGCCACTGCGCCAGCGTCACGCGTGCGGCGCCGCCCGCGAGTGCGGCTGCGACGGCGGCGAGTTTGGGCCCCATGCCGCCGGTGACCTGCGGGTGTGTGCGCAGCGTGTCGAGTGACGCAGCATCCGCGGTGGCGACGTGCGCGCCGTCGATGCGGACGCCCGGCGTGTCCGAGAGCAGCAGCAGGTGCGCGGCCCCGAGCAGCGTGGCGAGCGCGGCCGCGGCATCGTCGGCGTTCACATTGAGCAGCGCGCCCGAGTCGCTCATGCCGAGACTCGCCAGCACGGGCACACGGCCCTGCGCGAGCAAGCTGGCGAGGAGCGCCGCGTCACCGCCCACGGGCACGCCGACCTCGCCGAGCGAGTCGGCCTGCGGATGCCGCTCGCACGCGAGGCTGCCTCCGTCGAGCACCGACAGGCCCACGGCGTCCACGCCCGCGGTGCGCAGCGCCGCCACGAGCCGCTTGTTGGCGAGCCCGGCGAGCACCGCGGCCACCACGTCGAGCGTGGCCGCCTCGGTGACGCGAAGGCCGTGTTCGAAGCGCGGCGCGATGCCGAGCCGCTCGAGCCATTCATTCACCTCGGCGCCGCCGCCATGCACGAGCACGAGCGGGCCGCGCACGGCCGCGAGCTCCGTGGTGAAGGCGGCCAGCGCTGCGGGCGATTCGAGTGCACGGCCGCCCAGCTTGACCACCACGGGTTCGAGCGGTGCGGGAGCGACGTGCGGGCGCAGTGCGGGCTTCACCATGGGTTGCCGTGCACCGGCAGCCCCCAGCTCTCGGGCCAGCCGAGCATGAGGTTGAGGTTCTGCATCGCCTGGCCGGCGGCGCCTTTGACGAGGTTGTCGAGCGCGGCCGTGGCGATCAGCGTGCGGCCGCCGTGCACCGTGGTGACCGCCACGTCGCATCGGTTGCTCGCACGCACGGCGCGCGTCTCGGGCCACTCGCCGGGCGCCAGCACGCGCACGAACCACTCGCCTGCATAGCGCTGCTCATAGAGCGCGTGCGCGTCGTCCGGTGCGACGGGTTCGGCCAGCGCGACGCTCGCGGTGAGCACGATGCCGCGGGCCATGGGCGCCATCTGAGGCACGAAGGCCACTTCGGGTGCGGCGCCGGTGAGCCGTGCGAGCGTGCGCGCCATCTCGGGGACGTGCGCGTGCGATTCGCCCGCGCGGTAGATCGCCGCGCCGCCGTCGAGTTCGACGAACGATGTGCGCAGCGCGGGCGCTCGGCCTGCGCCCGAGATCCCCGAGAGCGCGCTGATCGTGACGGGCCCCGCCAGCCAGCCGGCTTCGGCGGCCGGGAGCAGCGCGAGGGCCGCCGCCGTGGGATAACAGCCGGGATTGGCGACATGCGTCGCACCCGCGAGCTGGGCGCGGAACGCCTCGGGCAGCCCGTAGACGTACCCCGCCTCGCCCGCGC
The DNA here is from genome assembly GCA_902826705.1 of uncultured bacterium. Taxonomy (GTDB): domain Bacteria; phylum Eisenbacteria; class RBG-16-71-46; order RBG-16-71-46; family RBG-16-71-46; genus CADEFY01. The sequence goes on along the minus strand of CADEFY010000031.1, from coordinate 6,656 downwards.
GATGATCCTGCGACAGGTCGAGCACGCGCAGCTCGGCACTCGCGAGCGCCGGCTGCTCGGCGAGCAACTCGGCCAGCGCGCCATGCGGCAGCGCGCTCACGAGCGTGTCGAATCCGCCCGCGGCCCACAGCGCCGCGAGCGCCTCGGGTGCGATGGGATCCGGCAGTTTGACCGCTCGTGCATCGAGGCCCGGCAGCAGGCCCGCAGCGGAACGGCCGGCGAACTCGCGCGAGACGAGTGCGGTGAGCGTGACCCCCGGATGCGTGAGCGAGAGGCGCACGAACTCCTGGCCGGCATAGCCGCTGGCGCCCAGCACGGCGACGCGCGCCGTGCGTGCGCCCTTGGGGGTGCCGTTGGCTGGAGCGGGCGCCAGCACGGCGCCGGGTGGCAGAGTCGGTGCGCTCACTTGTGGGCACCTCCATGGGTCGAGCGAGAGGGGTAGGCGTCGAGCTGCTTCTTGAAGCGCTTGGCGGAGGCGTGATCGGCGAGCACGCAGAGCACCGTGTCATCGCCGGCCACGGTGCCGACCAGTTCCTCCACGGTCAGCATGTCGATGGCGCGGCCGACAGCCATGGCGTGGCCGGGCGGCGTCTTCACCACCGCGAGGTTCTGCGCGACGCGCACCTCGTTGACGAACACCGTGAGGTCGAGCGCCTGCCGCTTGGCGTCGAACACCTCGGTGGCCGGGCCGGGCAGCTCGTACCACGACGCACCGCCCGCCGATCGCTTGGCCACGCCGAGGCTGCGCAGGTCCCGCGAGAGCGTGGCCTGCGTGACCTCGATGCCGGAGCGGGTCAGGGCCTCGGCCAGTTCGTCCTGGCTCGAGAACCGCTTGCCGCCGAGCATCTGGGCGATGCGAGTGAGACGTTGCGAACGCGACACGTGGGCCTCCGGGGGGTATGCATATTCATGCGAGAGCGTGCATGAAAACACAGTCGTCCCCAGGGGGCAAGCGGGATCTCGCGCCAGGTGCCGCCGAGGCGGGTCAGCGCAGCAGCGCCAGTCGCATGCGCCGCACCTCGCCCGCGGCCTCCAGCCGCACGAAGTACGCGCCCGCTCGCACGGGTGTGCCGCGGGCGTCACGGCCGTCCCACCGCACGCGGCCCGGACCGGCGGACTGCTCGCCGCTCACCAGATCACGCACCCGCGCGCCGGTCAGGTCGTACACGGAGAGTGACATGCGGCCGGCCCGCGGCAGCGTCCAGCCGAGCCACGTGGATCCGCGCGCCGGGTTGGGGCTCGGGCGCGCCAACTGGAGCCCGCTCGTGCTCGCGCCCACGCCCAGCGCCCCGGCGTCCACGGTGACGAGCACGCAGTCGCTCGCCACCCGCACGCCGGCCGAGTTGGTGACCTGCAGGCACACGAGATCGCCGCCCGCGGCCGCGGAGTCGGGCACGGCCACCTGTGTGAGCGACAGCGTCTGGCCCTCGGCGGCGAGCGTGACCGGCGTGCTGCCGGCCGCGAGCCAGCCGCGCGCGTCGCTCACCACGATGCTGTAATCGCCCGCGAAGCGCGGGTTGTCGTTGCGCACGGTCCACCCGAGCGCCACCGAGGCGCCCGGTGCGAGGGCGGTGTCCGGGGGCGCGCTGGTCACGCGTGTCGTGGTGGCGAGCGCGGCGCTCCACGGATCCACGCTCACGCCGCGCGCGTCGCTCCACACCAGGTGCATGCGCGTGGCGCTGGCCGCCAGGTGGTTGTAGTCGCCGTGGTTGGGGGCGATGTTGCTGGCGGCGGCGCTGAAATCCGAGATCGCGCTGCTCACGCGCGCGTTGGCCTGCCATGTGACCCCGCCGTCGCCGGAGCGCGTGGCGTGGACATGCGTGCGCGAGCCGTACAGGTCATCGCGATGGTCGTACCACCACGCGTAGGGCAGGCCGTCGGCGCCGACGCCGATCTCGGGCAGGTAGGCGTCGAACCCCACGCCGTCGTCGCACAGCCGCACCGGCGCGCTCCAATGGACGCCGTCGGCCGTCCACGCGGCGAAGGCGTCGCGGTGGTCGCGCCCGCGCTCGCTGCCGCGTGCCGCGAGCATCGTGCGCAACCGGTACCCGGCCGTGCGGCGCGAGATCGCGGCCATGCGCAGGTGATACGTGCCGCTGACCGGAGCGGTGAACACCCAGCGGGCGCTCGTCACACTGCTGCTGTCGAGGTCGCCGGCGTACGCCAGCATCTGCACGCCGTCCGGCGCGTAGAGACGCAGCGTGAACGCGGCGGAGTTGCTGGTGCCGCTCGTGGAGCGCGTGGAGTCGGCGAGCACGTAGAGGTGGTCGCCCGCGGAGAGCGCGCACGAGTAGAAGTCGCGGTCGCTGGCGTTCGACGTCGTCGTGAGTGTCCCTCGGAGCACCTGCCCTGGCGTGAACGGCGTGCCAGTGGCGGCCGTGCCGTTGTTCTCGACCTCGACGCGAGCGGGGCTCGTGGTGGTGGAGGGGAACAGGTCGTTCCAGAAGTCGAAGCTCTCCGCCCAGGCGACGTGCACGCGGCCGCGATGCAGGCCGTGCGAGCGGTCCACGGCCAGGCTCGGGAACGCGATGCCGCGCTCGCGATTGAACCCCGGCGCGCCCGACATGATGTTGGCGATGAACGTGATCGGCGTGGTCTCCGGGAGCCACGTGACACCGCCATCCGGCGACCGGCGGTAGCGCACGTTGTCGGGATCCACCACCTGGTCGGCGGCGAACCACACCGCATGCACCGCACCGTCGGGCCCCGTGGCGATCCTGGAGCCCTGCACGAACCCGTTGTCGCCCGCGCTCGAGAGCTTGGTGGGGGCGGACCACGTGCGGCCGCCGTCGACCGAGCGGCACGCATCGATCTGGTTGCTGGCGGCGAACGTCGTGTGGGTGACGAACAGGCGGCCGGTCGCCGAGTCCACGGCGAACCACTGCTTGTCGAGGAACGCCGCCGTGTTGGCCACATGCCGCACCAGGAACACGCTGTCGAACGCGAACACGCCCGCGGTGAAGCGGCCGCGCGCCACGGCGATGGCGTTGGTGCCCGCGTCCGGTTCGGCGAGGCCGCAGTACCAGAACTCTCCCGTGGCCTCGTTCACGGCCAGCACCGGGTCGCTCGTCCACTGCCAGGTCGGGAACGCGGGCGGATGCAGGATGTCGCCGCCGTCGTTGAACGTCTGGCCGCCGTCGGCCGACCATGCGAAGCCCTGGGTGTCGCCGCCGGTCGTGAATCCCTGCCCGTCGTTCCATGCCACCACCACGTGGTCGCCGTGCGCGGCGATCGAGGTCTCGGACTGTCCGGCGCCTGCCGCGTCGGGCACGGGGTCGTTGACGCGCACGTTCAGGGGCACGGAGGCGGCGACTTGCTGGGTGGCGAACGCCTCCGCGGCGATCCCGCGGGGAGAGGCGGGCCACGCGCCGTCGACGTCGCGGGCCGGACGCTTCATGCGGAACGCGGCCAGTTGCACGCGCGCGAGCGAGTCTCCGCGCTGGGCGCGCCGCGCGAGCGCCGCGCGCTCCGCCACGCGTGCGGCCCGGCGGCGTGCTCCCGCCATGATCACCGCGCGCCGTTCCAGGCGGATCAGCGCGCGCTGCCACACGGCGTCGTCCCGCTCGCGCAGGCGGTCATCGGGCGCATCGGCGCTGGGCGCGGCCGGTCCGGCGGCGAGCAGCGCCGAGGTGAGCACGATCGCCGCTCGCAGCCGCCATCCCGGGTGAAGGGGTCGTCGCATCCCCGCGCGTGGTGCAAACCCGCGGCCACGCGGCGCCGACGCAGGCGCGGGGCTCTGGCCGCGCCGCGTCGTGCGCTGTGCCAGAGCCCCGCGAGTCGCCCGTGCAGATCGCACGAGCCCGGTCGATCGGACGCTACTCGATCACCGCCACCTTGAGCGAGCGCGCCTCGCCACCCTGCGCCACTCGCACGAGGTACAGCCCGGGCCGCAGCGCCCGGCCCGGAGCGAGCGTGAGGCGGTGGGCGCCGGCGGCCAGGCCGCGGTCGATGCGCTGCGCCACGCGGCGCCCGGCCAGGTCGATCAGCTCGAGCTGCGCGTCGCCGGCACGCGGGAGCGCGAACGACACGGTGAGCGCGCCGCGCATGGGGTTGGGCCATGCGCCATGCAGCGTGAGGCGCGACACCTGGTCGCTCACCGCCAGTTCGATGGGAGGCTCGATGGTGAACGCGCTGTCGTTGACCGCGCTGAACTGCGGGCGGTTGCGGTCCACCACGCGTACACGCGCCGTGTGATCGGCGACGCGAGGCGTCACGGTCCAGGTGAAGGTGGTGTCGTGCACGTTGGCCGCGAGCGTCTGCCAGTCGGCACCGTCGTTGTACGAGAGTTGCACGTCGACCGCGAGCACGCCCGTCGCACGGTTCCACGTGATCGCGTGCTCTTCGCCCTCGACCCAGGTCTCTCCGCCCACCGGAGCGAGCACCTGCAGCGGCGTGCCCGCCGTGCCGTCGCAGCCGGCGAGCAGCCGCGTGAAGTTCTGCGTGCTGCGATTGCACACCGCCAGGTCGACGGCGCCGTCTTCATCGAAGTCCGAGAGCGCCAGCGCGTACGGCGCTGTGCTCACCGCGTAGGTGTTGGACACGCCGAACGTGCCGTCGCCGTTGCCGAGCAGCACCGTGGCCAGCTTGGCGGAGCTGTTGTTGGCCATGCCGATGTCGGGGATGCCGTCCTGATCCCAGTCGGCCAGCTGCACGTCGCGCGGCCCCGTGGTGCTCGTGACCGCGGCGATCGCGGGCTGCAGCGTGCCGTCGCCCACGCCCGCTGCGCCATTGCCGAGGAACACGCTCACCGTGTTGCTGCCGGCATCGCCGGTCAGCAGGTCGGTGATGCCGTCGCCGTTCACGTCGCCCGCGGTCACGCTGCTGGGAGTGGGGCCCGATGCGTAGGACACCGGCGTCGCGAACGTGCCGTCCCCCTTGCCCGCGGTGCCGTTGCCGAGCAGCACGCGCAGGCCGCTCGCCGTGACCGCCAGATCCCAGATGCCGTCGTCGTTCAGGTCGGTGACGCTGACCGCGGTCGGCGTGGTGGTGACCGAGCTGAGTGTGGCGGCTTCGAACGTGCCGTTCCCCACGCCGTCGGTGCCCTGACCGCGTGCGATCGCCAGTCCACTGCCACCGCCCACGGCGATCAGGTCCTCGTAGCCGTCCTCGTCCAGGTCGGCCACGGCCACCCCGCGGGCCCCCATCGGGAGCGACACGAACGTGGCGGCCGCGAACGTGCCGTTGCCCACGCCGGCGGCACCATTGCCGCGGAAGACCGCCAACTGCGTCTCGCCCTCGAGTCCCACGATCACGTCGAGGATGCCGTCGTCGTCGACGTCGGTGAACGCCAGCGAGCCCGGATTGGTGCCTGCCGGGTATGCGACCGGCGCGGCGAAGGTGCCGTTGCCCACGCCACCCGCACCGTTGCCGAGCAGGATGCTCAATGTGCCCGCACCGAAGTTGACCACCGCCAGATCCTGGATGCCGTTCTCATCGAAGTCCGCGCTGCGGATCGCGGACGGCAGCGACCCGGTGATCGTGTTGACGGATGAGCCGAACGCGCAGCCGTTGGCTTTCAGCTCCGCGCTCCAGGACGAGGAGTCGCTCGACGTGTAAGTGCGCGCCCGATAGTAGAACTGCCCGAACGCGGGGTCGTCGTAGGTGTTGCCGGTGGTGCTCCCGATGTACACCGGATCGAGATCGAGCGGCACGGTGCTGCGATAGATGTCGTGCCGCACGAAGTCGGGGATCGACAACGCGGTCCACGAGAGCCGGATGCCGGTGGCCGTGGTCGAGATCTGCGGGTTGCGCAGCGGCGGCACTGTGGGCGGCGTGGCGCAGCCCGTGCTGGCCGAGTAGGCGCGCATGCGGGACACCGAGGCGGGGTGGAAGTCGAGGCGGATGCCGCCCGAGACCCCTGCCAGCAGGTGGCAGTAGCTCATGATCGTGCCCTTGTCGGGCGGCAGATGGTTGCTGTACGAGGCGCAGCTTCCCTCGGCCGTGCGGCAGGAATCCACCGTCCCGCCGGTGTGGTACCCGAACGCGGAGTAGTTGCACGAGTGCGTGTGCCAGGCGCCGAAGTTATGCCCCTGTTCGTGCGCCACCACGTTGACATCCCAGGTGGCGGTGGACGTGGGGTAGCTGTAGTTGGCGTCGATCGCACTCACGGCGTAGCCGAAGCTGCTGCACATGGCGCCGACGTAGGCGATGCCGCCGCCCAGGTCGCGGCCGCTCAGCAGGTGGGCGGAGTTGCGCACCACGGCGCCCATGTTGGTGTTCCAGTAGTCCTGGAACTCGTCGAGCTGGTCGCCGGTCGTGGTCTGCGTGTACGGATCGGTGCCGGTCCAGAGGTTGACGTAGGGGAACTTGAGCGTGATCTCGACGTCGCGCTCATAGATCAGGTTCACCGTGCCGAGCAGCGTGAGCACGTAGTTGGTGGCGTTGACCAGGTTGAAGGCGAACTTGCTGCCGTAGATCTCCTGGTCGCAGTCCACCGCCACGCTGAACACGAGGCGTGGTGCGTTGATCTGAGCCGCGTCAGGACTCACTTCGCGCCCCGAGGCGTCCCGCAGCCGGCCGGGGTCGGCCATGGGTCCGGGGCCGAACGGCTGATAGCGGGCCTCGTTGGTGTCGTCGATGCCGCAACCGCGCGAGGTGCCGAGCGTCTCGAGCGAGCCCTCGGGTGCGAACGCGTGCAGTCGCGTGGTCTTGCCCGT
>CADEFY010000030.1 GCA_902826705.1 uncultured bacterium | reverse complement strand
CCACATGCTGCCGTTCGCGCGCATCGACGTGGAGTTCGCCAAGCACCAACTGCAGCTCTTCCTGCGCGAGTGGTACATGCACCCCAACGGTCAGATGCCGGCCTACGAGTGGCATCTGGGCGACGTGAACCCGCCGGTGCATGCGTGGGCCGCCTGGCGCGTGTACAAGAGCACCGGCGTTCGCGGCCAGCGCGACCGACTGTTCCTGCGGCGCGTGTTCCAGAAGCTGCTGCTGGACTTCACGTGGTGGGTCAATCGCAAGGACATCGAGGGCAACAACCTGTTCGCCGGCGGGTTCCTGGGGCTCGACAACATCGGCGTGTTCGATCGCAGCAAGCCGCTGCCGGGCGGCGGCCGGCTCGAGCAGGCCGACGGCACCGCATGGATGGCGTTCTACTGCGGCACCATGCTGTCGATCGCGCTCGAACTGGCGGGCGAGGATCCGGCCTACGAGGACCTCGCGAGCAAGTTCTTCGAGCACTTCATCGCGATCGCCGACGCCATGAACCACATGGGCGGCACGGGCCTGTGGGATGAGGCGAGCGGCTTCTACCACGACCGGCTGCACGTGGACGGCGCCTCGCAGCCGCTGCAGTTGCGCTCGGTGGTGGGACTGCTGCCGCTGATCGCCGTCGAGGTGCTGGAGCAGCCGGTGATCGACCGGCTGCCCGGGTTCAAGAAGCGCATGCAGTGGTTCCTGGACAACCGCCAGGACCTCGCGCAGCACATCGCCTATCTCGACGCGCGTCAGAACGGGCACTCGCTGCGGCTGCTCGCGATCCCGTCGCGCGAGCGGCTCGAGCGCGTGCTGCGCGTGATGCTGGACGAGCGCGAGTTCCTCTCGCCGCACGGCATCCGCTCCATGTCCCGGGCGCATCTCGAGCACCCGTTCCAGCTCACGCTCGCGGGCGAGACGCACCGCGTCCAGTACACGCCCGGCGAGAGCGACAATGGCCTGTTCGGCGGTAACTCCAACTGGCGCGGCCCCGTGTGGTTCCCCGTCAACTACCTGCTGATCGAAGCGCTCGAGCGCTACCACCACTTCTACGGCGACACGCTGCGCGTGGAGTGCCCCACGGGCTCGGGCCGCTGGATGGACCTGCGCCAGGTGAGCGACGAACTCGCCGCGCGCCTCGTGCGCCTGTTCCGCCCGGGAGACGACGGCCGCCGCCCGTTCCAGTCCCCCGAGTCCCTCGCCGCACATCCCGGCAGCGCCGAGCTGCTGCAGTTCCACGAGTACTTCGACGGCGACACCGGTCGCGGCTGCGGCGCCACCCATCAGACCGGCTGGACCGCGCTCATCACGCGCTGCCTGGAGAAGCTGGCGGATTCGCGCCGGGGCGGCGGGTGACGGACGGCCGCAGTCCGCGCGCACTTGGCCACACAAAGCACTTGACGTCCGGGGGGCAGGCACACGAACATCGAGCCATGCAGGACCAGCGCGACCCCATCCCGCTGCACTCGCACGCCGCCGACGACCTGCGCTTCATCCGGTCCACGCTCGAGCGCGCGACGGCGTTCACCAGTATCTCCGGCTGGGGCGAGGTCGTGGTCGGGTTCACGGCGATCGGCGCGGCCGCGTTCACGTGGCGGCTCGCGGATCCCGATCGCTGGCTCGCCGCGTGGTTGTTCGAGGCGCTGATCGCCGCCGGGCTCAGCGTCGGCGCGGCGGCGATCAAGGCGCAGCGGCTCGGCGTGGCGCTCTTCGGTGTCGCGGGGCAGCGGTTCGCACTCGCGTTCGCGGCCCCCGCCGTGGTCGGCGCCGTGCTCACCGTGGCGATGGTGCGCAGCGGCCAGCACGTGCTGCTGCCTGGCACCTGGCTGCTCACCTATGGCGCGGCCGTGGCCAGCGGCGGCGCGTTCTCGGTGCGGCCCGTGCCGCTGCTCGGCGCGGTCTGCATCGCGTGTGGCATCGGCGCGCTCGCGAGCCCCGTGGCCTGGAGTGCCGCCTGGCTCGCCGGCGGATTCGGACTCGCGCATGTGGCGTTCGGGCTGTGGATCGCGCGGAGGCACGGTGGCTGAGGCCGCACGCCGCGCGAGGCGCAGTCCCGAGCCGAGCCCCGAGGACAGTGCGCGGGGGCTCGACCGCATCATCCACGAGCGCGCCCGGCTGGCGCTCGTCAGCGCGCTCGCGGTGCACGCGCGGCTGACGCACAACGAACTCAAGCAGCTCCTGCGGCTCACGGACGGCAACCTGAGCGTGCACGCACGACGGCTCGAGGAAGCCGGCTACGTGCTCTGCCACAAGTCGTTCGAGGGCCGTGTGCCGCGCACCGAGTACACGCTCACCGCCAGCGGCCGGCGGGCGCTCGAGGGCTACCTGGCCCACATGGAGGCGCTGATCCGGGCCATGCGCGAGCGCACCTGAGCGCGGACTGCATCCCGGCCCGAGAGCGGCCGATGAACATCCTGCACGACAACGCACGGCCGGTCCCGGCCGACCGAGAGGAGCACCGAACCATGTCCGACCGCCGATCCTCCGCTTCCCCGCCGCGCCCGCGCCGACTGCGCGAGTCGGCGCCCCTCACGCCGCTGCCTCCGGCCGCGCGCCTCGCGCACGAGGCGCTCGATGAGCGCGTCGAGGTCGCCGTGCTCGGCGCACTCGGCCGCCTCGCCCGGCGCCTCGGCGCCGCCCCGCTCTCGATCGCCCGCTGATCCGCGAGTCGCGCGCGATCGCCGCGTCCGCTGACAGGACCTAGCGCGCGCGCCGGAGTTCGACGCCGCCCGAGCCGGTGTCGATCACCACGCGCGGCCCGCCGGCGCCGATCCGACCGACGAGCGTGTCGCGATCCTTCTGGCGCACCGTCATCGCCAGGTCGGACGAGATGCCACCCGATCCGGTGGACACGTCGAGCTCGGCCCCGAAGTCGCGCGGCACGATCAGCGTCACGCCGCCCGAGCCCGTGTCGATCAGCACGTCGGTGCGGCTCGAGCGCAGCTCGGCATCGACGGCGCCCGAACCGGTGTCCACCGCCAGCCGGTCCGCCTCGACCCCCGAGAGGGACACCGAGCCCGATCCCGTGTCCACCGTGAGCGCGTCGCAGGTGATGCCGTCCCCCGTCACCGCGCCCGAGCCGGTGTCGACGAGCACGCGCTTGGACTCGATCGCGCGGAGCGCCACGTCGCCAGAACCCGTGTCCACCCACACCTCGCCCGTGTGCCGCGCGATGGCGATCGAGCCCGAGCCCACGTCCACGTGCAGCGAGCCGCGCGAGCCCTCGGAGCGGAACGGCGTCGCCGCGCCATCGAAGAACACATCGCCCATCACGCCGCGCTGTTCGGCCTCACCCGCCAGCAGGTGCACCTCGACCCGCTTGCCGCTCGGGACCTGGATCCGCAGGTCGGCGTGCGCCTCGAGCCCGCGGCCCTGCGAGGTCACCACCATGCGGCGGTCGATGAACCCCGTGTGGCCGCCCCATGTGCCGTCGCGGCGCATGCGCGCCTCGGTGCGCGAGCGCCCGCGGTTCGCAGGCGCGTAGATCACGCGGTCGCTGTCGTACAGCACGCGCAGGCGCGAACCGGATGCCGTGCGGTCGGTGACCACCTTGAGCTGCGCGGCGTCGCGGCCGCCACGCTGGACGGTCACGACCACGTCGGGCCCCGTGCCGGGCTCCAGCGTGATCGCACCGGCGACGTTCCAGAGCTGCACGCTCGAGCCGCTGAGCCGCACCTCCTCTGCGCGGGCCGGCGCGGGCGAGAGCAGCGCGAGCAGCAGGGCCAGGGGGGCGAGGCGGATCGGCGATGAGAACATGAGAGGCTCCATGGCGAGGCGTGGCGGGGAGGGGGCGGCCAGCCGCCCGATAGTCAGAGAACGGCCCGGGCGCCCGCCGGGTTGCACGCCGTGCCCGCGTCGCGCTCCCGCGCCGCGGCGCCGCGTCCGTCCGCGGACCGCCCGCGCCGGCCGGAGCGGACTTCCGGCCGAGGGCCTCCGCGTTCCAACCTTGCGCCGCGCGGCCCCGTCTCACCCGAACGGATGTCCATCTCCCTGACCATGCCGACACGAGCCCTGAACCTGGAAGCTCCCGCCCTGTCCCAGAGCCCGGAGTCCGATGACGTGGCCCGCGCGGCCCGTGGGGACGCACTCGCGTTCCGACGGCTCTACGAGGGTCACAAGGACCGCGTGTTCGCGCTCGCGCGCCGCATGACGGACTCCGACCGGGCGGCGGAGCTGACCCAGGACGTGTTCGTGCGGGCGTGGCAGAAGCTGGGCACGTTCCGTGGCGAGGCGCGCTTCTCCACCTGGCTGCACCGCCTCGCCGTCAATCTCATCCTCAGCCAGCGCGCGGCCGACGCCACCCGCCGCTGGCGCTTCATCGGCGACGAGGCGCAGCTCGAGTCGGCGCCGGCGCGGCCCAGTGGCCGCGAGGTGGGCATCGACCTCGAGTCCGCGATCGACCGACTGCCCTCCGGGGCGCGGGCCGTGTTCATCCTGCACGACGTCGAAGGCCACAAGCACGAGGAGATCGGGCGGCTCCTCGGGATCAGCACCGGCACCACCAAGGCCCAACTGCACCGCGCGCGCATGCTGCTGCGCCGACATCTCGAACCGACCGCCAGCACCGCCCCGCTGGCAGCCACTGAGGAACCCAGGCGATGAGTGACCGCTGGACCGACCTGCTCTCCGACCATCTCGATGGCGACCTCGCACCGCGCGAGGCCGAGGCGCTCGAACGCCACCTCGAGGAGTGTGACGAGTGCCGCCGGACCTATGAACAGCTGCACGACGTGCGCGAGCGCGCCCGTGCGCTCGTGGACCCGTCCGCGCCCGACGATCTCTGGGCGGGGATCGCGCGACAGATCGGCGCGGCGGGTCCCACGAGCGCGCCGGAACCCGCGCGCATCGTGCCGCTGCCGCGGCGCAGGCGCTTCGACTGGTCGCTGCCGCAACTGGTCGCCGCCGGGTTCGCCGCGCTGCTGATCGGTGCGGCAGCCGTCTGGATGCTGCGCCAGCAGCCCACGCCGGTCGCCACGCGCACGGGTCCCGAGACCGCTCCCGCTGCGACGGAGCAGGCCGCGCTGGCGACGTTCGATGCCCAGCAGGTCGAGGGCGAGATCGCCGAGCTGCGCGCCGCGCTCGACGCCGGCCGCGGCCGGCTCGATCCGCGCACGGTCGAGGTGCTCGAGAAGAACCTGGCGCTGATCCACCAGGCCACGCAGGACGCCAAGGCGGCACTCGCCGCCGACCCCGCCAACGCCGCGCTGCAGAGCTATTTCGCCAGCAACGTGCAGCGCAAGCTCGACCTCATGCGCCGCGCCAACCAACTGGCGGGAGTGTGACGCCATGATCCAGACCCTCTTCGCGCTCAGCCTGCTCTGCACCACGCCCGCCGTCGATGGTCCCGCGGTCTGCGAGCACGATCACGACCACGACTTCGAGTTCGAGTGGGTCGGCCGCGGGCAGCCTGCGGCGCCCATCCACACCGACACCACGTTCCAGGTCGAACGCGGCGCCTCGCTGGTGCTGCAGGGCATGAACGGCGACATCCGCGTGGCCACCTGGGGCAAGCCCTTGCTGCGGGTGCAGGCCGAGCACGCCCGCGGCGACCAGGTCCGCCTGCAGCGCAAGGGCCGCCAGATGCAGCTCACCGCGCTGCGGCCGTTGGGTCTGGCCGACGAGGTGCAGTGGAACCTCACCGTGCCGGCGTGGATGCCGCTGCAGCTCTCGTGCATGGAGGGCGACGTCGACGTGGCCGGCACCCAGGGCGCGCTCGAGGTGTCGGCGCTGACCGGTGACGTCAAGGTGAAGGGCGCGAGCGGCCCCATGCAGCTCAACTCGGTCGAGGGCCAGGTCTACGTGCTCGACACCCAGGGCCGCGTCACGGCCAGCTCGATCAACAACGACGTGCACCTGATGCGCGTGATCGGCGAGATCGACGCGCAGTCGGTCAACGGCAGCATCCGCATGGAGCAGCTCAAGGCGCTGCAGGTGGCCGCCAGCTCGGTGAACGGCCGCGTCTGGTACGTGGGTCCGTTCCTGCCGCGCGGCCAGTACAACCTCACGTCGCACAACGGCGAACTCGTGCTGGGCCTGCCCGAGGGGCAGGGCGCGCAGGTGCGCGTGAACACCTACCAGGGCGATGTGCGCTCGGACCTCAGCGAACTCATGGTGCCGCAGCAGGGTCATCCGCGCAGTTTCACGTTCAAGATGGGCGAGGGCGGCAGCCTGGTCGACCTGGAGTCGTTCAGCGGCCTCATCCAGCTGCTCAAGGTGGGTGACGTGCAGGAGAAACTCCGGCGCCTCGACGAACGTATCCAGGCTCGCGATCTGCGGCGCAGCACCATGCGCGCGCCGCGCGCTCCACGGGCGCCCCGCGCCGTCGTCGCCCCCAAGGTGGCGCCGACGCCGGCGCCCACGCCGGATGACGAGTCCCCCGAGGAGGAACGCCGATGAACGCCATGTTCCGCCGCCTGACCCTGCTCGCCCTCGCCCTCGGGGCGGCCATCAGCCTCACGTCGCCGGCCGCGGCGCGTGAAGCGCGCAAGAGCCGCACCTGGGAGCACACCGCCCGCATGTCGAGCGGCCAGACGCTGTGGATCCATGGCGTCAACGGCGCGATCCGCGCCGAGGCGGGCACGGGAGAGCGGCTCGAGGTCGAGGCCACGATCAGCGGCCGCCGCGACGATCCGGAGCAGGTCACCGTGCGCGTGGTGCCCGACTCCGACGGCCTCACGCTGTGCGCGATCTACCCGGGGCGCAAGAGCGTCTGCGAGGGAGCGCGCTACGAGATGCCGGTCAAGAACAACGACGTCACGGTGGACTTCGTCGTGCGTGTGCCCGCGGGCGTGCGGCTCGAGGCCAGCACGGTCAACGGCGGCATCCAGGCACGCGGGCTCGATGCGCCGGTGAGCGCCACCACGGTCAATGGCGGTTGCGAGATCTCGACGCGCGCGAGCGGCGAGGCCCGTACGGTCAACGGCAGCGTCGTGGCCACCGTGGGCCGGCTCTCGCCCAGCGACCGGCTCGACTTCGCCACGGTCAATGGCAGCGTCACCGTGCATGTCGGCGACCAGCTCGATGCGGAGGTCTCGGGGAGCACGGTCAACGGCGCGCTGCGCTCGGACTTCCCCGTGCAGATGAGCGGCCGTTGGGGCCCGCGTTCCATGCAGGGCACGGTCGGCCGCGGCGGCGCCAAGCTGCAGATGAGCACGGTCAACGGCTCGATCTCCCTCAAGCGAGGGCACGAGCTCTAGCCTCCACGCATGCACCTCCCGCCCTGGGCCCCATGCCCCGAGGCGAGAGTCCGAGACGCCGGTCCCGCGAGGGGCCGGCGTCTTCTCATCCGCGCGCGCGCCCCCGGCAGTGTCCGGTTCCGGGACGCAGGCTTCCCACGAGCGGACACTCCCAGGCTCGGCGCACGCGACGCACGCCCCTAAGTCGTTGCACGCGTGCGCGGGCGGGACGCGCGCCGCTGGCACGAACCTTCCGAAGGCGCACCCGGATCATGATCCCGACTCGTCACCGGAGGCGCCCTGGACATCGCACGTGAGAAGAAGCCCAGCCGTCGGATGCCGATCCTGCTCGGCGTCTCGGCCGTGCTCGTGGCCGGCACCGTGGGCTTGTCGCAGTTGAAGCCCGCCGCGCCCACGATCGAACGCTCGACGCTCTGGGTCGACAAGGTCGTGAAGGGCGAGATGCTGCGGCAGGTGCGCGGCAACGGCACGCTGGTCCCCGAGGACCTCCGCATCGTGTCGGCCATGACGGCCGGACGCGTCGAGCGCGTGGTGGTGCGGCCGGGCGCGCGCGTGGAGCCGGGCACGGTGCTGCTGCAGCTCTCCAATCCCGACGTGCAGCTGCAGGCGCTCGACGCCGAGCGCCAGGTGAAGCAGGCCGAGGCCGAGCTGGCGCAGCAGCGCTCGGTGCTCGAGAGCCAGCGCCTCACGTCGGTGGCCGCGGTGGCGAGTGCACGCCGCGAGCTGAACGAGGCCGAGCGCGGCGTGCGCGTGGCCGAGCGGCTGGCCAGCGAGGGGCTCGCCTCCTCCATGGAGATCGAGCGCGCACGCGACCGCGTGGTCGAGGCGCGCGAGAGCTTCGAGAGCGAGACGCGGCGGCTCGAGGTGTCCACCGACGCCGTGCGCGCGCAGCTCGCGCTGCGAGAGTCCGAGGTCGAGCGCCTGCGGGCGATCGCGCGCTTCCAGCAGGAGCGCGTGATGAGCATGACGGTGAAGGCGGGGCAGGTCGGTGTGCTGCAGACGCTCTCGCTGCAGCCCGGCGAGTGGGTCAACCCCGGCCAGGAGATGGCGCGCGTGGCCGGGCAGGACCGCTTGAAGGCCGTCGTGCGCGTGCCCGAGACCCAGGCGCGCGATCTGACACTGGGTCTGCCCGCGGAGGTCGATACGCGCAACGGCGTGGTGAAGGGCCGGGTGTCGCGTGTCGACCCTGCGGTGCAGGGCGGCACCGTGGCCGTGGACATCCAGCTCGAGGGCGCCCTGCCGCGCGGTGCGCGCCCCGACCTGTCGATCGACGCGGTGATCGAGATCGAGCGCCTGCCCGAAGTGATGCACGTGGGCCGGCCCTCGGATGGCTCGAGCGAGGCCACCGTCGGCCTGTTCCGGCTCGACCGCGACGGCCACTACGCCACGCGCGTGAAGGTCGAACTCGGCCGCGGCTCCGCCGACCGCATCGAAGTGCGCTCCGGGCTCGAGCCCGGGGACGAGATCATCCTCTCCGAGATGTCGCGCTGGGACGGAGTCGAGCGCGTGCGATTGAAGTGAACCGCAGTACCCCGACTGGAGGACGCATGACCACGACCACGAACGATCGACCTGCCGTCGCCCCGCGCGCCGAGCGTGGCGCCGAAGCGGGCAAGTCCCTGCTGCGGCTGGAGGACGTGAAGAAGATCTTCTACACCGAGGAAGTCGAGACGCACGCGCTCTCGGGTGTGCACCTCGAGATCTCGCGCGGCGAGTTCGTGTCGATCTCGGGCCCGTCGGGCTGCGGCAAGTCCACGCTGCTCTCGATCCTCGGCCTTCTCGACACGCCGAGTGAGGGCCGCTACTGGCTCGATGGCAAGCCGGTGCAGAGCCTGGGCTTCGCGGAGCGCGCGCGGATCCGCAACCGCGAGATCGGGTTCATCTTCCAGAGCTTCAACCTGATCGGCGACCTCACGGTGTCCGAGAACGTCGAACTGCCGCTCACGTATCGCGGCATGCCGGCCGCCGAGCGCAAGCGCCGTGTGGGCGAGGCCCTCGAGCGCGTGAGCATGGCGCATCGCAGCAAGCATCTGCCCTCGCAGCTCTCGGGCGGCCAGCAGCAGCGCGTGGCGGTGGCGCGTGCGCTCGCCGGCGATCCGCTGATCCTTCTGGCCGACGAGCCCACCGGCAACCTCGACTCGTCCAACGGCGAGGCGGTGATGGAGCTGCTCAAGGACCTGCACAACATGGGTTCCACGATCTGCATGGTCACGCACGACGGACGCTTCGCCCGCTCGGCGGACCGCACGATCCACCTGTTCGACGGCCGCGTCGTGGACGACAAGTCCCCGCGCCACTAGAGGCCTCCATGCTCGACGGACTGCTGCACGACCTGCGCGACGCCGGCCGCTCGCTGCTGCGCCACAAGACGGTCTCGGCGGTCGCGGCGCTGTCGCTGGCGCTGGCGATCGGCGCGGACAGCGCGCTGTTCACGCTGGTCGACACCTACGTGCTGCGAGGCACCGGCGCGGTCGATCCGCAGCAGCTCGTGCGCGTGTACCAGAGCGGCTCCGATGGCGAGCCGTGGGATGCGTTCTCCTATCTGGGATTCGCCGACCACGAGCGCGCCACGCGCACGTTGTCGCACCTGGCGGTCGAGGCGCCGCGGCCGCTCAGCGTGTCGCAGGGCGGCGAGGCCGAGCGCGTGCTCGGCAGCCTCGTCTCGGGCAGTTACTTCGAACTCGTGGGCCGGCCGGCGAGCGCGGGACGTCTGATCGGGCGCGTCGATGACCGGCTCGCGGAGCCATCGCCCGTGGTGGTGCTCGGCGAGCGCTACTGGCGCCGCCGCTTCGCCGCGGATCCGGGCGTGGTGGGCCGTGAGGTGCGCGTGAACGGGCTCGCGTTCCGCGTGATCGGCGTGGCGCCCCCCGAGTTCGGCAGCATGCTGCCGCCGCTCGCGCCCGACCTCTATGTGCCCGTCACCACCGCGCGCCTGCTCGATCCCACCGACGACGACCTCGACAACCGCGGCGGCCGCTGGCTCATGGCGTGGGGGCGGCTCGCGGCCGGCGCCACGCGCCCCCAGGCTGAGGCCGAGCTCTCCGGCATCACGCGCGCGCTCGGCCGCCAGTACCCCGCCGACAGTGGGCGCTTCGTGACCGTGATCGCCGAGTCCGAGGGCCGCGTGTTCCCGGCGGCGCGCGGGCCGGTGTTCAGCTTCCTCGGCATGTTGTTCGCGGTGATCACGCTCGTGCTGCTCGTGGCCTGCGCCAACGTGGCCAGCCTGCTGTTGGCGCGCGGCGAGGCGCGGCGACAGGAGCTGTCCGTGCGCGCCGCGCTCGGCGCGGGCCGCGGACGCCTCGTGCGCCAGCTGCTCGTGGAGAGCGGCGTGATCGGCGTGGGTGGCGCGCTGCTCGGATTCGTGTTCGCGCATGTGCTCTGCCGCATGCTCGTGAGCGTGCAGCCCCCGCTGCCGATCCCCATCACGCTGCACCTGGTGCCGGATGCGCGCGTGCTCGCGTTCGCGGTCTCGCTCGGGATCGTGACGAGCCTGGTGTTCGGCCTCATGCCTGCTCTGCATGCCACGTCGCAGGGGCTGCTCGCGCGCGTGCGCGATGGCGGCGGCGCCACCACGCGCCGTTCGCGGTTGCGCAGCGCCCTCGTCGTGGCGCAGGTCGCGCTCACGCTCGTGCTGCTCGGCGGCGCGGGGCTGTTCCTGCGCGCACTCGTGCGGGCGCAGACGCTCAGCCCCGGGTTCCATGTCGACCACGTCGCGATGGCGTCGCTCGACCTTCCGTTGAGCGGGTATCGCACGCTCGAGGGCCTCGAGTTCGCTGGCCGGGTCGCCGAGCGATTGGCGCAGCAGCCGGGCATCGAGGCGGTGGCGCTGGCGGACCACATGCCGCTCGGCCTGGGGTTCAACACGCGGGGCTATGCGGTCGAGGGTGAGCCGGTGCGTGAAGGGTCCCTGCTCGAAGTGGGAGCTCAGTCGGTGGGCCCCGGCTACTTCCAGGCGTTGGGCATCCCGTTGCGGCGCGGGCGCGACGTGGCGAGTACCGACCGCGCCGGCGCACCCGAGGTGGTGGTGGTGAACGAGGCCTTCGCGACGCTCCACTGGCCGGGGCGCGAGGCCGTCGGCCAGCGCATCAGCTGGAGCGGCGATGGCAGTGGGCCGTGGGTCACGGTCGTCGGTGTGGCGGCCAACAGCAGCACGCGCTCGCTCTCGGAATCCCCGCGGCCGTTCGTGTACCTGCCGCTGGCGCAGAACGACGATGGGCAGGTCACGCTGATCGCGCGCGGCGGCGGCGACCCCGAGGCGCTGGCGCGCCGCATCGTCGAGACGGCGCGCGCCCTCGACCCCGACCTGCTGGTGTTCGACGCCAAGAGCATGGCGCGCCACCTCGGTGTGGCGCTGCTGCCCGTGCGGCTCGCGAGCGGCGTGTTCGGCGCGCTCGGACTGCTGGCGCTCTTCCTCGCGGCGTTCGGGCTCTTCGGGCTCGTGGCCTACGCCGTCAGTCAGCGCACGCGCGAGATCGGTCTGCGCATGGTGTTCGGCGCCACCCGCGAGGACATCCAGAAGCTCATGATGGGCGAGGGCGTGCGGCTCGCGGCGCTGGGGCTGGCGCTCGGACTCGCGGCCGTGCTCGCGCTGGGCCAGCTCGTGAGGGGATTCCTCCATGGCGTGCCGCCCACGGATCCGCTCGCGCTGGGCGGGGTCGTGGCGCTGCTCGGCCTGGCGGCGCTGTTCGCCACGTGGCTCCCGGCGCGGCGCGCTACGCGCATCGAACCGGTCGTCGCGCTGAGGAGCGAGTGAGCGCACTCGGCGGGCTCGCCGCCGACGTGCGGCACGCGGCGCGCGCGCTCCAGCGCGCGCCGGGGCACACCATGCTCACGATCGCAGTGCTCGCGCTGGGGCTGGGCGCGGTCACGTTCGCGACCGCGTTCCTGCGCGGCACGCTGCTGCGGCCACTGCCGTTCGCGCAGCCCGACCGGTTGGTGCAGGTCGTGGAGTTCCGCACGGATGGCGACCCCGACGCCTATATGGCCCTCTCCCCGCCCGACTTCGTCGACCTGCGCGGCAGCGTGCGCAGCCTGGCGGCGGTGGCGGAGTTCTACGGCGACCGCGTGGTGGTGCGGGACGGCGACGCGCACCGCCGCGTCTCGGCGGGGTTCGTGAACCCCGCGCTCTTCGACGTGCTGCGGGTGCCGCCCCTCATGGGGCGCACCCTCGAACCGGCCGACCTGCGTGAGAACGCCGGTCATGCGGTGGTCGTGTCGGCGTCGCTCTGGCGCTCGCAGTTCGGCTCGCGCACGGACATCGTGGGCCAGCCGCTCGAGGTGCAGGGCCGCACGCGCACGGTGGTGGGCGTGATGCCCGCGGGCTTCGCGTTCCCCTCCTCGGCCGAGCTCTGGCTGCCGTTCGAGACCAGTTCCACCATGGCGCCGCGTGACGCGCACTGGCTGCCGGCGATCGCGCGGCTGGCACCGGGCGCCACGCTCTCCAGCGCGCGCGCCGAACTCATGACCCTGAGCGCCGCGATCGCCGCACGCGAGCCCTCCACCAACGCGCGCGTGCGCGCGACCGCAGTGCCGGCGGGTGAGTTCTACGGCGGCACGCTGCGCGCGCAGGGCCTGCTGTTCCTCACAGGCGCCGTGCTGCTGTTGCTGCTGGTGTGCGCCGACGTCGCCAACCTCCAATGGGCGAGGGCCGTACAGCGCCAGCGCGAGATGGGCGTGCGCAGCGCGCTCGGCGCCACGCCGGGCCGGCTGGCGCGCCAACTGCTGATCGAGAGCCTGCTGCTCGCCGTGGCCGGCGCCGCGATCGGCGCGTGGCTCGCGCAGATGGGCACGCGGGCGATGCTCGCCGCGCTGCCGGGCGAGCGGCCGTTCTGGTTGGTGGTCGAGCTGGATGCCGGCGTGATGCTGGTGAGTGCCGCGGTCGCGCTGGCGGCGGCGGCCGTGTTCGGCCTGGGTCCGGCGCTGGCGGCCGCACGCCCGGGACTCGCCCGCCTGCTGGCCGACGGCAGCGCGCAGAGCGGCGACGGGCCGCGCGCCATGCGCCTGCGCCACGCGCTCGTGGCGCTCGAGGTGGCGGTCTCCGTGCTGCTGCTCACGTGCGCAGGGCTGCTGGCGCAGAGCTTCGTGCGCCTCGGGCAGGAGCGCGCCGTGCTGGATCGCAGCTCGGTCACGGTGGCGCGGCTGTCGCTGCCGCGCTCCGGCTACGAGACCGCGGCGCTGCGGGAGAGCTGGTTCGCCACCCTGCTGCCGCAGCTCGCGGCGCTGCCCGGTGTGGAGCGCGTGGCGACGGCGGCGATCCTGCCGTTCGATGCGGCCACCAACTTCCGTTCGGTGCGGCCGGACGACCGCGGCGACCCGCGCCGGTACGAGGGTGTGTCCGCCAACCTCACGCATGTCTCGGCCGACTACTTCCGCGCGCTCGACATCCCGATGCGCGCCGGCCGTGCGTTCACCGATGCCGATCGCGCGGGCTCGCCGGCCGTGGCGATCGTGAGCGCCTCGCTCGCCGAGCGGCTCTACCCCGGCGGGCGTGCCGTGGGCCGCCGTCTCTACCACGACTCAGCCGACGACCCGCTCGCGTGGGTCACGATCGTGGGCGTGGTGCCGGACCGGGTCTCGAGCACCGACGCGATCCAGTCGCGCGATCTCGTGTACCGCCCGTGGGAGCAGGGCTCGTGGTGGTCTGCCGACCGCTGGCTGGTGCTGCGCGCCGCACCCGGCCGCGAGCTGCCCATGAACGCGGTGCGTGCCCGCATCGCGGCGCTCGACCGTGGCGTGCCGCTGTCCGACGTGCAGCCCTTTGCACGGTTCATCGACGATGGGCTGTCGCGCGAGCGGCTGCTCGCCGGCGTCGGCGCGGCGTTCGCCGTGGCCGGACTGATCGTGGCGCTGCTCGGCCTGTACGGCGTGCTCGCCTACGCCACCGCGCGCCGCACCCGCGAGATCGGCATCCGCATGGCGCTCGGCGCCGACCGCACGGCCGTGCTCCGACTGGTGCTCGCGGGCACGTGGCGCAGCGTGGCGCTGGGGCTCGTCGTGGGCGCTCTCGCCGCCGTCGTCGCCGTGCGACCGCTCGCCGGGTTGCTGTTCGCCACCTCGCCGTTCGACGTGGCCACGTGGGCGGGCGTGTTCGCCCTGGTCCTCGTGGCCTCGTGGTCCGCCTCATGGCTCCCCGCTCACCGCGCCACCCGGATCGATCCCGCGATCGCACTCCGGCAGGACTAGGAGGACCCCGTGCCGCAGTTCGACACCTGGATGCAGGACATCCGCACCGCTGCGCGCTCGCTGCGCCGCACGCCCGGCTTCTCGATCCTCGTGATCGTGATGATGTCACTGGGCATCGGCGTCAACGCGATGATCTTCACTGTGGTGCAGGGCATCCTGTTCCACCGCCTGCCGCTGCCGGAGCCCGAGCGGATCGTGCAAGTGGAGGCGAAGCGTCCCGAGTGGGAGCACGGCGAGGAGGTCTCCGAGGCCGACTTCCTCGACCTCGAGGAGCGCAGCCGCACGATCCCGGCGATGGGCGCGTACACCGAGAGCATGCTGTATCTCACCCTCGGTGAGGACCCGGAGCGCTTCCAGTCGGCCTTCGCGAGCTCCGGACTGCTCGATGCGCTCGGCGTCAAGCCGCTCATGGGCCGCTGGTTCACTCGCGAGGAGTGCACCGACGGCAACCAGTACACGTCCGTCGTGCTGGGCTACCGGATCTGGAAGGACCGCCTGAACGGCGATCCTCAGATCCTCGGCAAGTCGCTGCGCATGAATGGACGCGTGCGGCAGGTGGTGGGCGTGCTGCCCGACGGCATCCGGTTCCCCGAGGTCGCCGAGGCCTACATCCCGCTCGCCTGCACGCGTGATGACGCCGAACGCAACAGCCACTATCTGGGCCTGGTGGGCCGGCTGGCGCCCGGCACGACGGCGCAGCAGGCCCAGGCCGAGATGCGCACGCTCGGAGCCGCGCTGGCCAAGGAGCACCCGGAGACCAACAAGTCCAAGTCGTTCGAGGTCACGCAGCTGAGCGAGGCGCTCGTCCGCGACATCCGCCCCATGATGCTCATGCTGTCGCTCGCCGTGCTGTTCGTGCTCGTGATCGCGTGCGCCAACGTCGCGAACCTCACGCTCGCGCGCGCCACGAGCCGCGTGCGCGAGCTGGGCGTGCGCATGGCGCTCGGCGCGGGCCGCGGCCGGGTGGTGCGGCAGTTGCTCACCGAGAGCCTGCTGCTCGGCCTGTTGGGCGGCGTGGGTGGCGTGCTGGTGGGGCAGTGGGGCCTGCAGCTCACGCTCGCCTCGATCCCCGTGGAGTTCCCGTACTGGATGAAGTTCGAGGTCGACTGGCGCGTGCTCGGCGTGACCGCGCTCATCGCCATCCTGTCGGGCGTGCTGGCGGGTCTGCTGCCTGCGCTGCAGCTCTCGGGCTCGGACCTGATCGCGCCGCTGCGCGAGGGCACGGCGGGCGGCGGCGACACGCCCGCGCGGCGGCGGATCCGCAACGGCCTCGTGGTGAGTGAGATCGCGATCGCCGTGCTGATGCTGGTGGGTTCGGGGCTCATGGTGCGCACGTTCATGAACCTCGCGCAGCAACGCCGCGGTGTGGATCCCGTGGGCGTCCTCACCGGACAGGTCACGCTGCCGGTGGCGGTGTACCCGGCGAACGAACAGAAGATCGCGTTCTTCAAGGAGTTCCGTGAGGCCGTGTCGGCGCTCCCGGGTGTGCGCGCCGTGGGCGGAGTGGCCAACCTGCATCTCGGCCGCAGTTCGTGGACGCAGACGGTGATGCGCGAGGGCTTCGATGAGCAGGACACCCAGTCGCCGCCGGTCGTGTTCACCAACGTCGCCACGCCCGGCTACCACGAGGCCGTGGGCATCCCGCTGCTCCGCGGGCGCACGTTCACGGCGCAGGACGACTCGAGCAGCCTGCCGGTGCTCGTGATCAACCAGGCGGCGGCCCGGTTGCTGTGGCCGGGACAGGATGCACTCGGCAAGCGCCTCCGCTACAGCGCGCAGGACAGCGTGTGGCGCACAGTCGTCGGGGTCACCGGCGACGTGCGGCAGCACGTCAGCCGCACCACGACCGAAGGCGAGATCACGATCCCGCACACCCAGCGGGCCAACCAGACGCTGACGTGGGCGATCCGCGCCGAGGGCGACCCCGGCACGCTCGCCACCGCCGTGCGCCGCCTGTTGCGCGCGCGCGACCCCGACCTGCCCTTCTACGAAGTGCGCACCATGGAGGAGCACCTGCGCCGCGCGCTGTGGGAGGAGCGGCTCTATGCGTGGCTGCTCGGCACGTTCTCGGCGCTCGCGCTGGTCATCGCAGCGCTCGGCATCCATGGCGTGATGGCGTACTCGGTGGCGCAGCGCACCCGCGAGATCGGCATCCGCATGGCGCTCGGTGCAGCACGCGAGGAAGTGCAGCGCATGGTCGTGGTGCAGGCCATGCGGCTCTCGGCGATCGGGCTCGGCGTGGGACTCGCCGCTGCCTTCGGACTCACGCGGTTCAT
>CADEFY010000029.1 GCA_902826705.1 uncultured bacterium | reverse complement strand
CAGCGCTCAGCTCGGTGCATCCCGAGGATCGCGCGCGGCTCACCGAGGCGCTCGAGGCGCACCGCGCAGGCCGCACGAGCGGATTCGAGGTGGAGCTGCGCGTGGGCCGCGAGGACACCGGCTGGCGATGGGTGCTGAGCCGCGGCCGCGTGGGGGCGCGCGATCCGCAGGGCCGCCCCATGCTCATGAGCGGCACGCTGTCCGACATCCAGGAGCGCAAGTCCGCCGACGCCGAACGCGTGTCCCACGACGAACGACGTCTGCAGTCCCAGAAGCTCGAGAGCCTGGGCCTCCTGGCGGGCGGCGTGGCGCACGACTTCAACAACATCCTCACGGGCGTGCTGGGCCATGCCGACCTGGCGCGCGACCAGTTGCCCGCCGGTTCGACCGCACACACGCATCTGGACCGCGTGATCGAGGGCGCCCGAGGCGCCGCCGAGTTGACGCGCCAGATGCTGGCGTACGCCGGCCACGGCCGCGTCGAGTCGCGGCTCGTGGACCTGCCGCAGCTCGTGGCCGAGATGGGCCACCTGCTCCAGGTGAGCATCTCGCGCCGCAACCGGATGCGGTACCAGTTCTCGCCCGGGCTGCCGCTCGTGGAAGGCGATCCGGCGCAGTTGCGGCAGGTGGTCATGAACCTGATCCTCAACGCCGCCGAGGCGCTCGATGCGCGCGGGGGCACGATCGTGCTCAAGCTGTCCGCGGGGCGGCGCGAGGCGAGCGAGCTGAACTCGGTGTGGATCGACGGCGCGCCCGCAGCCGGGGACTACGTGACGCTCGAGGTGAGCGACGAGGGCATGGGCATGGACGAGGCCACGCTCGCGCGCATCTTCGATCCCTTCTTCAGCACCAAGTTCACCGGCCGCGGCCTGGGGCTGGCGGCAGTGCTCGGCATCGTCCGCGCGCATCGCGGCACCGTGCAGGTCGAGAGCACGCCGGGGATCGGCACCACGTTCCGCGTGCATCTGCCCGCCCAGATCATTGCCGCCGCGCCCTCGGGCGATGCATCAGCCGAGGCACCGTGGACGCTGAGCGGCCCCGTGCTCGTGGTGGATGACGAGACGCCCGTGCGCAGTCTGGCGTGCGCCATGCTGCGGCGGCTCGGCGCCACGCCGGTGCCGGCAGCGAGCGGAGCCGAGGCCGTGCAGCTCGCCGAGGCGCATGCCGGCGCGATCCGTCTGGCCATCGTGGACCGCACCATGCCCGGCATGGACGGCCGCGCCACTGTGGCGGGGCTGCGCTCGCGCTGTCCCGATCTGGCCGTGGTGGTGATGAGCGGATGGCACGAGGCGCGCTGGGACGACACGCTGGAGGCACAGCCCGACGCGTTCCTGCCCAAGCCGTTCGACCTCGACTCGCTCGCCGAGGCCGCGCGCACCGCGCTCGAGGCGCGCGCCGCGGTGCCGGGCGCTACTTGGGCTTCGCCAGCGCCAGACGATCCGCCGCGAACGAGCGGATGACCGCGGCCAGCGAGTCCGGCTGGTCCTTCATGGACAGGTAGCCCGCGCCGCCCAGACGTGTGGGCACGGTGGTCACCGTGTCCTCGTAGCCGAGCGACTGCAGGACCGAGCCCACCGTGCGCGCCTCGCGCCAGCCGCGCTCGCTCACGAGCACGCGCGTCATGGGCTGCACGGCCTTGGCGTCCTTGTTGGCGTCGAGCGAGAGCAGGCTGCGCAGATAGGTCTTGATCGTGGCGGGCGGTGTCTGCGCCATCTGCGTGAACAGCAGCGCGCTCTCGGCCGAGTCGCGGCCCATGTTGGCGAACGCCATCTTCAGGAAGTTGTCGTAGTTGCCGTCGATGAACTGGATCATCTGCTGGCGCTGCTGATCCGGGATCGGGAACGGCGACTTGACCTGCGTGTCGATGAGCAGCAGTCCTGCTGCACGCGCCGGGTTGGTCGCGAGCGCGCGCAGGGCGACGACGCCGCCCACGCTGTGCGCCACCACGATGGTGCTCTCGGGCTTCTCCTTGGCGAGCACCGCGTCGAGCGCCTGCGCACAGGCGTCGAACGAGAACGGATCGGCGAGCGGGCTGTCGCCCTGCCCCGGCAGGTCCACCAGGATCACGCGGTTCGTGCCCACGAGCTTGCGCGCCGTGGGCATCCACTGGGCGCGCGTGATGCCCAGGCCCGGCACGAACACCACCGCGGGGCCGCGGCCGAGTTCGGTGGTCTTGAGCGGGGGTGCGGCGGCGTGGGTGGGGACTGCGAGGATCAGGGCGAGGGCAGTGACGAGTGACGCGCGGCGAGGTCGTGAGGTCACGAAGGCTCCGGTCGGGCTAGAGGGGGGCGTCGAGCCACGCGGGGCAGTATCACGCAAGTCCAACCCCACTGCGAGCCCCCCGGAGCATGCGTCCAGGGCGCGAGCACGACGCGCTGCCCTCGCGTCGGCCCTCCGTGGCCGACCGCGTGGGCCGGTCATCGGAGGTGGCGCTCCACAGGCGTTCGATCGGTGCGGCGACGCTGGCCTGCATGGGGATCCTCATGGGCGCACTCCCTTGGCGGCCGCGGGCCCGTGGGCCGGCTTGAACCGGCCCGACTGGATCAGCACTTCGGCCACGATCAGGTTGGGCACCCAGCACAGCCACGCGATCACCGCATAGGCGCCGGCGAAGTCGAGCCCCGCCATGAACGAGGCGGGCACGTAGAGGCGCAGGGTGACCGCCGCGAACGTGAACGCGTAGTTGCGCGTCATCCAGCGCTGGTGCTCGAGGATCGAGCGGCGGCGGATCGCGAGATACGCGCGCAGGCCGCTGTAGAGCCACAGCACGGCCAGCGCGCCGAACCCGATCTGCGCCGTGAGGCCGCCGTAGGCGAACCGCGCCAGGTACAGCCCCGCGAGCCCGCCCACGAGCACGCCGAGCCCCAGGTAGGCGCGGCCCGTCCAACGATGCAGGTTCAGCCAGCGCTCGCGCACGCGCGCCGTGAACTGCAGCGGCCCGAGCAGCATGGCCACGGCCGCACCGAACACGTGCAGGTAGACCGCCGTGCGGTGCGCCTCGAACGAGGCGCGCATGTCGGGGTGCACGGCCGCGCCGATCGGCAGCGCGCTGTAGGCGTACACGGCATATCCGGCGACGCCGACGGCGAGCAGCCAGAGGGTGGGGAACGCGAGGCGTCGCATGGGGCTCCTGTGCTCAGGTCGATCGCCGAGCGGGGATCGGTGCGGTGCATGCCCGGACGATCCGGCGATCATACGCCGAGCCGTCAGTCCCCCGCTATCTCCCGCGCGCGTTGCCACTGCTGCTCGAGTGCGAGGGACACGACCCAGCGCTCGACATCGGCGCGGTCCAGCGATTCGCCCCGGGTCCTGAGGATCCCAGCGACGTCTCGGAGCTGTCGCTCGGACTCCCCGCGCGTGGCCCATTCGAGCTTGGAGACCACCACGTCCTCTGCAGAAGCCACGAACAACGTGGAACCCAGCATCTCAGCTTCGTGCCTGCGGCCGAACTCCGTCTCGCTGAACGGGCGAGACCTGCGCACGTTGAAGACGATCTTCCACCCAGCGGTCATGTCGATCACGTTGAACATGCCCTCTGAGTCCAACGCCAGCTGCGTCGAGCGCTCGCTTCACGCGCCGGACGATCCGCTCAGCGTTCTCGTCGGACGCCATAGAGCTCCCAGATGAGCTGCTCACGCACCGCCACCTCATCGAATGCCGGATGCTGACGGCGGATGCGCGCGCGCGCCATCTCGCGCACCTCTTCGCTCATGCGAAGCGCCATCGCCAGTCGGCGCGCTGGCCCCATGCGGCGGTGGGCCAGTGCCTGCATGCGCGCGGCTTCGCGGGTGGTGTCGTCGATGGGTGGAGCGTAGCACGCGCGGCGCGGAGCTCGGGGTCAGCGTGTCGTCTTGCGCATCCACACGCCCCAGGAGCCCGGGCCGGCGGTGGCGTCGGGGATCGGCGTGCCGGCCAGCTTGAGTGCCAGCTTGATCTGACCCTGGTGGTAGCCCTCGTGCCAGATCATGTGCTGGAGCAACAGCAGCGGGTGGTCGTAGTGCTGGTCCATGGCGCGGCCCGACTCGATGCGCGAGCGCACCGCGCGGCGCACGGCGGCGGCGCTCTGTTCGAGCTGCGCGGCGAGGCGCGTGACATCGCGCTCGGGCGGCGGCTCGTGCTCGGGCGACACCAGATCGCCCAGCGCCTCGGGCGCGTCCTCGGCCACGAATGCCACGCGCACGTAGTGCATGTGCGTGAACAGCTCGCCCACCGACGGGCTGGTGGGCGTGGCGCGCACGTCGAACGCGCCCTCGGGCAGCACGCGGAGCAGGTCGAGCAGGATGCGCTGGTCGCGGTCCCACGCGTCGAGCAGGGCCTCGAGGAGCGGCGCGTCGGCAGGCGGAGGCGCGCTCACCCCGCCCGTCGCACGAAGTGCACGCGCTGGATCAGCCCGTCGCGCACTTCATAGATGGCCAGCACCTGGTACTCGCCCGGCGTTCCCGCCCGGCCGGTGATCTGCTCGAGGTCGATCACCACATGCGCGAACGCCGTGCGCGTGAGCACATGGCAATGCAGCGTGGGCGAGGCGGCGAAGAGGTCGCCATAGCGCTGCCGCAGCGCCGCCTGCCCCACCTGCGTGGGCGCCGCGGCGCCCAGCTCGCCCGCCTCGGCGTCTGCGGCGAAGCACGCCAGGAACGCCTCGAGGTCGCGCGCGTTGTACGCCGCGAGCTGCGCCTGCACGACCTCGGTGGGCGTGCGCGTCATGCGGCGCGCGCTCGGCCCGGGCCGCCCGGTGCGTACACCGCCGCGATCAGCGGACTGACCACGATGTACTGCACGATCACGAAGGCCGTCTCGATCGCCACGAATCCGCTCACCGAGGCCATGTGATGCTTGGCCGCCACGGCGAGCACCATGTAGCTCCAGGCGATCGGGCAGGCGATCGCGCCGAACCGGAGCGCCCCCTGGAGCACCGGCCGGCCAGCGAAGCACTTCTCGTACACCAGCGCCCATGCGATGCCCTGGATCGACATCGAGAGCACGCCGAGCGGCACGAAGAGCACGTCGCGGAACACGGCGAGCTCACGATAGCGGTCGGCGAACACCGTGAGATGCCAGAGATAGCCGAGCGGGAACGAGGGGAGCATGTACGCCAGCACGGCGAGGATCCTGCGCT
Source organism: uncultured bacterium (assembly GCA_902826705.1). Classification (GTDB taxonomy): domain Bacteria; phylum Eisenbacteria; class RBG-16-71-46; order RBG-16-71-46; family RBG-16-71-46; genus CADEFY01. The sequence goes on along the minus strand of CADEFY010000029.1, from coordinate 11,614 downwards.
TCATGATCGGGCCATCCTCTTGTGGCAGTCCACGCGGGGGATCCGCAGGGTACACGCTCGCACGCCCCGCGGGCATCGGTGGACTCAAGCGCCCGCGCCAACGCCGCTCCGGACCGACGAGCGAGCCGATCCGCCCTTGATTCGGCGGCGCCACGCAGCGCAGACTCCGGGCACCGGCGACCGGGACCGCCCGAACTCCGAGGTCCACATGCCGCGCATGCTGCCCCGTCTGATCGTCGCGCTCCTCGCGAGTGCACTCCTCGCCTGCTCCGCCTGGGCCCAGCGCCCCGGCGATCCGCTGCCGCTGCCGTTCGAACTGCGCGTGTCATTCGGCGCGCCGTCGTGCGATAGCTGCCCGCCGGTGATCTGCCCGGGGCGCCCCGTGCCGATGCGCGTGAGCGGGGAGTTCCCCGATGGCTGCTACCGCGATCTGAGCCTGCGCGTGCTGCCGCTCGGCTCGCCGCTGACCGTGGTGCAGATGGACCTGTGTCGCGCCCCAGTGTGCACTCAGACGCCAGAGCCCTATGTGCTCGACACCGACCTGCCGCCCGTCGCAACCGGCGAACACACGGTCACGTTGCGCATCGTGATCCGCGACTGCGTCGACTCCACGACCATCCCGCAGACGTTCACGCGCGAGTACACGTACCGGGTGGGCCCGGACTGCGGACCGACCGGTGAATGCGTGTGGCCGTTCCTGCGCTCGCCGGCTCCGGGCGAGTGCGCTGCGGTGATCGGCCCGGACAGCACGGCGTCGGTGGACATCGCGATCGAGACGCCGTTCGCGCTGGGTGGCGCGCAGGGCACCCTGGTCGTGCCGAATGCCCTGCGGCTGCTCGCGCTGGAGCCGATCGGCGCGGCGGCCGGCATGCGGCTGCTCTGGAACCAGAGCGCCGATGCAGTGCAGTGGATCCTGTTCGGCAAGGACGGCCAGACGATCGCACCGGCGGTGCTCTCGACGATCATGCGCGCCAAGCTGCGCGCGGTGCGGATCGAACCGGGCGGCCCCAACCTGTCGGGCCTGATCCGAGTGGCATCGGACTCGCTGGGTGACGCCGCACCGATCTGCGATGTGAGCACGATGCGGCTCGTGCCCGTGGTGATCCGCGTGTGCGCCCCCGAACGCGGCTGCGACGTGAACCACGACGGAAGCGCCGATGTGCGCGACCTGGTGACCATGGTGCGCTGCCTGCGCACGCCCGGCGCATGCGCGGACTCCCTGGGCACGCCCGACTGCAACGGCGACGGCCTGTTCGGGCTCGCCGACGTGCTCTGCTGCGCGCGACGCATCCTGCACCCGGGGCGGCCCGACACGCTGGCGCCGCGCGAAGCGCCGGAGATGCGCGTGCAGTTCGGCCAGCCGTGGCGGAGCGGCGACCGCGTGGACCTGCCGTTCGCGCTGAGCGGCCGCGCCGGCCTGAGCGAGGCGCGACTCACGCTGCGATACCCCGCCGACGCCTATGCGCTCGACGAGGCCGCATTCGAGGGCGCTGCCGACGGCTGGCTGGTGCTGCACGAGGAAGCCGCGCCCGGCGAGCTGCAACTGGCCATGATCCGCACGAACCCCTCGGCCGACGACGTGCTGCCGTGGCGGCTGGCGCTGCGGTTGCGCGCAGGCGCGCAGCCCCAGGGCGAGGTGCTGGTGCTGGGCGACGACCTGCGCGACGCCGACGGTGCGCCGCTCAGCACTCGCGTCGCCGGCACGGCGAGCCCGCGGCTGGCGGCGGCGGTGACGCCGGCGGCCGGGCTGTCCGCCGCGCGCCCCAACCCCGCCACCGGCGTGACGCGCCTGGCGGTGACGCCCGCCGAGGCGGGTGACGCCGCGTTCGAGGGGCACGACCTGGGGGGCCTGGTCGTCGCCACGTTGCACCGCGGCATGCTGCCGGCTGGCACGCGCGAGTTCGCCTGGAGCGGGCTCGACCGCGCGGGGCGTGCGGTGCCGAGCGGGCTCTACCTGGTGCGCCTGCGGGCCGCCGGGCACGAGTGGGTGCGGCGCGTGACGCGGGTGGAGTGAGTGGTGCGGCAGCGGCGCGGCTCGGCCTGAGCCGCGCCGCTGCACCGCCTCACGCCACCGGCTTGCGCAGGATCTTCTCGAGCGCCCTGCCCTTGGCGAGTTCGTCGACCAGTCTGTCCATGATGCGGATCTTCTTCATGAGCGGATCCTCGACGTCCTCCACGCGCACGCCGCACACCACGCCAGTGACGAGTGAGACGTGGGGGTTGAGCTTGGGCGCCTTGGCGAAGAACGTCTGCAGGTCCTGATCGGAGGCGAGCACCTTCTTGAACCCGGCTGGCGTGTGGCCCGTGAGCCAGCGCAGCACCAGGTCGAGCTCGGCGGTGGTGCGGCCCTTGGACTGCACCTTCTTCACATAGGCCGGGTACAAGCTCGCGAACTTGATCGCGAAGACGCGTTCGAGACGCATCGTGGATCCTCGGCGGGGGTGGTCGTCTCGGCCGTGCGCGGGTCGCCTCGCGCCGCTTCGGGTGCTGGCAGGTCGAGCGGCCATGAGGCCCCGACCGACTGCGCAGCCACCGGGCTACGCCTCGCGCACCCGGTGCGTCAGCAGGATGCCGATCATGAGCGCCGCCGCCAACCCGGTCGAGAAGTCGGCGAGGCCGTCGCCGACCGGCAGGCCGAGCGGCCGCGCGAGGGCCACGACCATCGCCGCGCTCGCGGGGCCCAGCAACCATCGACTCGTCGGACGCATGGCACAGGTCTCCTGTTGAAGTGAGCGGATCGATCCGGGTCCCCGGGCGGGATCCGAACGGCGCCGGGTCTGTGCGAGCGAGACTGCCCCCCCGCGACACGCGGGACAAGCCGATGGGTGGCGAGCGGCTGGAGCCCGGGGCCACCGGCCGCCTGCGCGGGCGGGCCCGCGAGGCACTACACTGCGCGCTCGGCTCCCCGCCACTGTCCACCTGCGAGGCGATCGCCATGCGCCGACTCTCTGGTCTTCTGCTCCTGGCAGTCCTGCTGCCGCATACGGCGCTCGCCAAGGCGGCGCCGGGCCCCGGCCAGGCGCGCGCCGCCGCGCTGCAGGCCGCGCTCGACCAGTGGGCGGCCAGACCAGGGCACCATGGCGTGAGCGCGGCCGTGATCTGGGCCGACGGCCGCGAGTGGGTGGGCGCAGCGGGGCACGAGGATTCGAGCTCGGCGATGCGGCCCGAGCACCTGCTGCCGCTGGCCAGCATCACCAAGACCATGACCGGCGCGGTGATCCTGCAGCTCGCAGAGGAACGACGACTGTCGCTGGACGACTCGGTGTCGCGCTGGCTCGGGACGCGGCCGAACCTCGCGCCGGGGGTGACGATCCGGCAACTGCTCAACCACACGAGCGGCGTGGGGTCGTACGACGGCGGCGCGCTGATCCGCGCGCGCGCCGACCGCCGGCACGTGTTCACCGCCGACGAGCTGATCGCCGCGCTCCCGGCGCCGCAGTTCACGCCGGGCGAGCGCACGCTGTACACCAACTCGGCGTTCGTGATCCTGGCGCGCGTGGCCGAGCACGTGACCGGGCAGCCGATGCATCGCCTGCTCCGCGAGCGGCTGTGGGCGCCTCTGCGACTGACCGAGATCTTCATGGTCGGGCACGAGCCCGCGCCCGGACCGGTGCCGCGCGCATACTCCCTGTGGGGCCATGTGCAACCGCTGGAAGACCTCTCGCGCATCACCGTGGGGCATGGCGCGGGCGCCGTGTATGCGAGCGCGCGCGCCGTGGCGCGCTGGGGCCGCGCCTTGTTCGGCGACTCCCTGCTCTCCCCCGCCACGCAGCGGGCCATGCGCACGCTGGTGCCGGCGGCCGGCAACATCCCCGGAGAGTCAGGCGCAGGTCTGGGGATCCGCGGCTACGACTTCGGCGGTCGGCGGCAACTGGGCCACAGCGGCGGCTCGCCGTTCGGCAGCAGCCTCATGCTCTACGATCCCGACCGACGCATCACCGTGGCGGTGCTGACCAACCAGGCCACGGGCGCGGATCACTTCGTGCTGGCGCCTGCGCTGCTGGAGCTGGCGAGCGCTCCGTAGCGGCAGGCGGCGTCGCTCAGCTTCCGGTGGGCACGATCGACGCGGTCTCGACCATGAGGATCACGCTCTTCTCGGGTGCGCGCGTGCGATGCACCACGCCGCGCGGCACGGTGAACCCCTGCCGAGGCAGCAGCTCGATCACGCGACCGGGCGTGACGCCGTCGGCGGCGGGCTCGAGATCGATCAAGAACCGGCCCGAGAGCACGAAGAAGAACTCATCGTCGGACGCGTGATGGTGCCAGTGATACTCGCCCTGCATCACGCCCACGCGGATCACCGACTCGTTGACCCGTGTGAGCGTCTGGTTGTACCAGGGGTGCGTGACCTGCGCGACCAGCGCATCGAGGTCGATGTGCGTGAGCGGCGGATACAGGACATCGAGTCGCGTGTCGTATGGGAACTTGGCGGCGTCGGCCTTGGGATCGGGGTTCATGGGCGACCTCGGGGGGTGGGGACGGCGATGAAGTGCGCGCGGCTTCAGTACGTGACCACCTCGTACCGGATGCCGTCGGGGTCGTGCACGAACAGGGCGTAGTAGCCGGCGGGCCGGTACTCGGGGAACTCGCGTGGTGGGATCACGACGTTGGCGCCCATGGCCACGAGCGCTTCGTGCACGCGGTCGACCTCTGCGCGCGAGTCGGCCTTGAACGCCAGGTGGTGCAGCGCGCCCGGGCGGCGGCGATGCACGCGCTCACCGGCCATGCTGCTGCGCGGCGACGTGATGGCGATCGAGAACGCCGGGTGCTCGTACGACACGACGTGCTTGTCGTGCGCGTCGAGCCGCGCCTCATACCGCTCTGCCAGCGTGAACCCGAGCAGCGGCAGGAACCGGTCATAGAACGGGATCGCCCGCTCCATGCTGGCGACCGTGATCTCGATGTGGCTGAGCGTGGGCTGCATGCTGGATGGCTCCTGGCTCACGGCTCGACTTGCACCGAGTCCGAGGCGAGGAACGCCTCGGCCACGGCGTATGCCGCTTCTGCGAGCGGGCCGAAGGGCTGGAAGAGCAGATTGCCCTGCAGCGCCACGACCAACCCGGCCTCGGGCAGGAGGACGAAGAACGACATGGCGCCGTTGGCGGTGCCGCCATGATGCACCACTCGAAGCTCGCGATCGACCGCGGCGAATCGCCGCGTGCCGCTACGCCAGCCCATCGCGTAGCCGTCTCCCGTGCCCTCGCCGTTCTTGAGCCGCTGCGGCGTGGTGAGCAGCGCGAATGTGGAGTCGCGGACGACCTTCCCCGCGAGGATCGCATTGCCGAGCCGAACCATGTCCGTGGGCGTGGACGCATATCCGCCCGCCGCCCACTTGTTGCTCGAGTCGATCGGCGGTGCAGGCGCCGGGATGCCGCCCCACCCGGCCACGTACGGGGTCACGCGACCGCGGGCTGGGGCGTCGCGCCGATCGGGGCCGGTGCGCTCGAGGCCGAGTGGCGACGTGATGTGCTCCCGCACGTAGCCCAGGAAGTCCCGCTTCGATGCGCCTTCGATGATCGCTGCCAGCAGCACGAAGTTGTACGCCGAGTAGGCGTACTGGGTGCCGGGCTCGAACAACAGGGAGTCATCGCGGAACACCGTGAGGGCCTCGGTCACGGAGCCGAACGCGCGCTGGTTGGCGTACTCCCCTGCCGCCACATCGTAGTTGCGGATCCCCGACAAGTGCCCGGCGAGCAGTCGCGCCGTGAGTGGGTGCGCCTTGCGGGGGAAGTCCACATAGGTCTGGATCGGCGCGTCCAGATCGAGCTTGCCCGCTTCGACCAACTGCCCCAACGCGAGCGAGGTGAGCACCTTGGACGTGCTGCCGATGGGGAACACCGACTCCTGCGTGACCGGTGCGGACGTCGCCAGGTCGGCGACGCCGAAGCCCTGCGCCCACACCAGCCGGCCGTGACGGCCCACCGCGACCGACAGCCCCGGCATGCGGCGATGCGCCATGAAGTCGCGCAGGAGCGGCGCAGCACGCGACGAGTCGGCGGTGGGCGCGGCGGAGACCGGAGGCTGCGGCGCCGCGGCGGGAGCGCCCGTGGCTGCGGCGTGCAGCAGCAGTCCTGCCAACACGGTGACGATCATGGACTCCTCTACGCCGCGATGCGTGTGCGAGTTGCGGCCTTGCCGCTCAGCTCTCGGGGTCGTAGCCGAACTCGCGGAGCTCCTGCGAGCAGCGGCATGCCGCGGCGATCCGGGCGGCCCACTCGATCGCGGCCTCCTGCGAGGGCAGCTCGAGCACGCAGAACCCGCCATCGAGCTGCTCGGTCTGCGGGTAGGTCTCGAGCGTCACCGTGCCGTCGGCGGCCACCATGCGGGGCGCCACGCCATCGTTGATGCCGCCACCGAACACGTAGACGCCCGCGGCCTTCGCGGCGCGGATCACCTCGTGCGCCGCGTCGCTCACCGCGGGCATGTCCGCTTCGGGCACCTCCATGGCAGGTGCGGGGAACGAGATCAGGTACTTGGTCATCGATCGGCCCTCTCCTACTCCGGGATCTCGGGTTCGACCAACGTGGCCAACTGCGCCAGCGACTCCTGCCAGCCCAGGTAGCACATCTCGAGCGGGATGGCCTCGGGGATGTCGGCCTGCGTCACGCTCAGCTCGGTGCCGCACACGACCGGCTTGAGCGTCACGGTCACCGCCATGGCGCCCGGCAGGTTGGGATCGTCGAAGCGGTCCACATAGCGGATGCGCTCGTGCGGGACCAGCTCCAGGTACTCGCCGCCGAACGAGTGGCCATTGCCGGTGGTGAAGTTGTGGAACGACATCTTGAACGTGCCGCCCACGCGCGCATCGAGGTGATGCACCGTGCAGGTGAACCCGTACGGCGGGAGCCACTTGGACATGGCGCCAGCCTCGGTGAACGCGCGATAGACACGCTCGGGCTTGGTGCGCAGGACGCGATGCAGGCGAACGGTGCGATCGGACATGGTGTGGGCCTCTTCAGGGGTGGGTCGAACGCGGCGAGTGGAACGGCAACCGACCCGAGCATACCCACTCTCACCTCGGATCGGCCCGCCCACGGTGCAAGCGCTCCAGCACGCGCGCGTTGGCGGCCTGCCAGCACTCGGGCGAGACGCCGTCGTGCCAGACGACCGCGAACACCCGACCCGCGCGGTGGACCCGCGTGCGATCCAGGCTCTCGTTGTGCGACCAGATGTCGCGCAGCACGCCTTCGATGCGATCGGCGTCGGCCTGCGTGGCGGCCTCGAATCCATAGAGCCCGAGCTGCACGTCGGCCTTGTACAGGGCGTAGAGCGCCGTGCGAACGCCCTGCCCGCGCATGCGGTCCTGCGACCCGATGCGCGAGATCATGTCGACGAACCCGCTGTCGGACGAGAGCTGTGGGTTGGACGTGAGCACGCCCGCCAGTTGCAGCACGGCCGCGTCCTCGAGCTTGCGGGTCGTGAGTGAAGCGTGCAGCTCGGGGCCGTCGAGGACGAGCGGGGACAGCGCGGCAGGCGCACAGCCGGCGACGAAGAGCAGCAGCGTGCAGACGAGACGCAGCGCCTGCGTTCTCATCGCCGCACGTACCGCAGGTGCGTGGCGTGCGGGCCGTGGAGCACGTGGTCGATGCGGAACTGGGGCATGGGCTCGCGCAGGTTCTCGAACAGGCGCCGCCCGCTGCCGAAGAACACGGGCGCCAGGGCGATCTCGAGCTCGTCGACGGCATCGAGGTTCATGTACTGCTGGATCACGTCGGCGCCGCCGGCGATGCGCACGTCACGCGTGCCGGCAGCGGCACGCGCCAGTTCGAGGGCGCGCTCGGGCCCGTCGTTGATGAAGTGGAACGTGGTGCCGCCGGGGCGCACCCACGGCTCGCGCTTGAGATTGGTGAGCACGTAGACCGGCGTGTGGAACGGCGCCTCGTCGGGCCAGGCGCGCTCACCTTGGTCGAACATGCGCTTGCCCATGAGGTTGGCGCCGATGCGTTCGGTGGTGGCGCGCACGTGGTCGTCGATCGGGCCGGTCTCTCCCCCGGGCCCCAGCTTGAGGTTGTCGCGGAAGTGCTGCTGCCCCACCAGCCACGCCATGAGCGCACCCCACTTGGCGCCCCAGCCCTTGTACCCGGGGTTCTCCATGGTCATGCCGTCGGGGGCCAGGTAGCCGTCGAGGCTGAGGGCGATGTTGATGAAGGTTCGGGGCATGGTGTTCAACCTCGGAGCAACCACTTGCCCAGATGCGTCCACAGTGGCGTGTCGGCGGCGGCCAACTCGACCATGTGCACGGCGAACATCGCAGCCCCCGCTCGGACATAGACGGGGTGTACGCGTCTGCTCACGAGCCAGTCGCGAGCCATCACGACGATCAGGACCGAGTCCGCGATCAGCGAGAAGGTGACCAGGGGATTCGGGACGAAGGGCATGAAGTGGCGGAATCGGAACCATGCCGGGCCGAGCGCGGAGATCGTGGCCAGCACGAGGAAGCGCTTGTGCCGCTCTGGATCCCGGCGAACGAAGACCGCCGCGGCCACGAGCGTGCCGAAGACGACCATCTCGATGATGATGTTGACGAAGGCTCCGAATGGCCAGGTCTGGTGTGTGGCCGCGAGATCGCGGCGGGCCGCGAACTCACCGACGAGGACTCCCGAGACGACGATCGCCACGGCGAGCACTGCGCCCACCCAGCCAAGGCGTCGATGGATCGGGAGCCTTCGATGCCGGACGAGCAGCGCCTGCGTGATCAAGAGCAACAGCCAGCTGAACAGCAACGCCCCATGCACATGGACGACCAACGGCGCCGAGAACGTACCTCGCGCGAGAGGCATGAAGAACGTGGTCGAGAAGCCCGTGATGGCGATGCCCAAGAAGGCCAGCGCGAGGTACAGATAGAATGGACTGCGAGTCGAGCGGCTGGGCATCGCGAAGACCTCGCTGTGGGCTGCTGTCGGCCTGACGTTCGAGCTGGCGTGCCTGTATCAGCAGGCGGCCTGAGGCGACAGTATCACTGCAACGCCGCAGGTGATGCGCACGTCGCGCGCGCTCGCGGAGGCGCGTGCAGGTTCGATGGCACATCGCGCCCAGTCGTTGCTCGAGCGATGGGCCGTGCCGCCGGGGCGAGCCAAGGCTCCGCGATCCTCGCTGATGGCCATGTCATGGGTCCGCCTCGCCTCGCGATCGGTCGGCGGGTGGTCCGGCGATCGCGATCATCTCCACCGCCGCCGCCACGAGCGCCGCGTTGTCGGCGGCGGGCTGGCCGCTGGGCAGCAGCGTGACGTCCTCGAGGCCCGTGCGGATGCCGTGGCCGCGCTCGAGCGCGCGGCGGTGGACCGCCCAGCAGGCCATGCCGAAGCCGTGGTGCACCTGTTCCAGCGGGATGCCGGCGCCGGCCAGCACGGCCTCGATCGCGGCCGCGTGCTGCACCGCCACGTCGGGGTCGAGGTCGAGCGGCTCGATCAACACGCGCCGACAGCGGGCCGCCAGGCCCGAACGCACGAACGCGTGCGCGTCGGCGGTGGTGAGCAGGCCCGCTTCGATCGCCACGCCACGCGCGAGCAGGTGCTCGCAGAGCGCGGCGATGCCCGGCTCGCCCTGATTGGCGGTGACCAGGTCGGGCAGGTGCTCCCATGCCTGCACGACGCGCAGGCGCTGCGCCGGATCGGGCACGATCGTGGCCGACGTGGTGAGCGAGATCGGCGTGCCCGGGGTGCGCTCGCGGATCGCCTGCAGCACCTGCGCGCAGGCGCGGCCGTCGAGCGTCTCGTGCCCCGCGGCATCGAATGCGTGGACATGCACCGAATGCGCGCCTGCCCGCACCGCCGCCTGCGCCGCTGCGGCGATCGCCGCCGGAGTGCGCGGCGCCGCCGGGTGGACGCGATCGCCATTGAGCGCGGCCTGCAGGAAGACGGGGCGTGGCATGGAGGGCCTTGCTAGAGCTGCGCCGGCGCGCGGCCGGACGGCGAGTCTCGAAGCACCCGATGGAACCACGCCACATCGTGCCACCGATCGAACTTGAAGCCCACGCGCGGGAACGTGCCGATGGGCTCGAATCCCACCGCTCGGTGCAGCGCCACGCTCGCGTCGTTGGGCAGCGCCACGCCCGCGTAGGCGTTGCAGTACCCGGCCGCCGCCAACTGGGGCAGCAGCGCGTCGTACAGCGCGCGACCGATGCCGCCGCGATGCTGCCCGTGCTGCACGTAGACCGTGGTCTCCACCGACCACTGGTACGCCGCGCGCTCGCGATGCGAGGAGCCACAGGCGTAGCCCACCACCTGCCCGTCGCGTTCGGCCACGAGGCACGCCCACTTCGAGAGGTACTTGCGCACGCGTTCGGTGAAGTCCTCGACCGTGGGCACCTGCTCCTCGAACGAGATCGCGCTGTGCAGCACGTAGTGCGCGTAGATCGCGAGCATGGCGGGAGCGTCGAGGGGTGTGGCGGTGCGGATCATCACGCCCACGGGCGGCATCGTGTGACCTCGAGTCCTGTGACCAGACGCAGGTGCTCCCCATCGCGACGGGCCTGCGGGCCGAGCGGCAGCATGGACGCCTCGCGCGAAAAGCCGCCTCGCCCCAAGCGGCGGAGCCCAGCGTCATGCGGCGCGCAGGTCACGCCTCACCGAGCCGGCCAGGCGATCGACCGCTGGCGTTCACTTGGTCTTGGGAAGGTAGCGCCGAGGATCCGCCTTGAACGAGTTCCGGCAGTTCTCGGAGGCGAAGATGTAGATCCGGTGGTCATGCACCCAGTAGCGTGATGGTTCGCCGCTGCCGGGAGGCGCCCCGGTGATCGCCATGAAGGCGCACGCCCCGTCGAGCTGGATCGCGTAGGCCTCGGGATCCTTCAGGAAGCGGGCCTTGGTCTCTGCCGACTCGAAGAGGTAGCGATACCGCCCGTGGGTCACCTCGAGTGACTCGAGCCCTGCGACCTCTCGACCTTCCGCCAACCGCACGGGATCGTGACCGAGCAATACAGCCCGGGCCACCTGCGGCTTGGTCGGGCCGGCGGACTTGCCATCCTGTCCCGCGTCCCAGTACCCCGCAGAGTCCCGCCACGCCTGACTCTCGTGTTCCATGTAGCGGGCCGTCTGCGCGGCGACCGCTGTGCCGAAGTACCGCTCCACGACGCGAAGCGCGAGGTCGATCCCCGACGTGAGGCCGGCCGCGGTGGCGATGCGCGGGCCCTCGACGTAGCGGACATCGCGCTGCACTCGCACCGCCGGATGGTTCCGCTCCAACCGGTCCACGGACTCGTGGTGCGTCGTGGCCGCGCGGCCGTCCAAGAGCCCCGCCGAGGCCAGGACGAATGCTCCCGTGCAGACCGACATGGTGAGGTCGGCGTCCTGGTGGGCGCTGCGAAGCCAGTCCCGCATGGCCGCGTTGCTCCCGGCCTGGGCGGGGACCACGATCACCTTGGGCTTGGGCGCGTCGGCGAACGTGTAGTCGGGCACGATCTTGAGCCCACCGCTCGTCTCGATGGGTTCGCGCGATTCGGCCACCGTGAACAACTGGAACGGATACGTGTCGGTCGCGATCCGACCACGACCGGGTACGGAGACGTCCTGGAAGACCTCCCACGGACCGGCGAAGTCGATCACATCGGCGCCCCGCGAGAGCAGGATGGCCACCGGGATCTTGCCCTCGGCCGGTGCGGTGAGCTTCTCGCCGG
>CADEFY010000028.1 GCA_902826705.1 uncultured bacterium | reverse complement strand
GCGAACCACGTGAAGAGGTCGTCGACCTCGAGATCCGTCGCATCGGGGTCGTCGGCGGGACTGGACACCGGGCCGCTCGCGACCATCGGCGCCGGAGGCATCGGCTGCGCCGTGGCGAGTGTGGCGCCGAGTGCGATCAGGAGAGCGGTCAGAAGGAGGATCCGTCGCATGCTTCACTCCTCTCGTCGAATGCGCGCCGGCGAGGCCGGCGCAGGGGTCAGTCCTCGCTCGGCCCCGGCGGTGGACCGGGGAGTCGCGACGGCCGCGGCATGCGCTCCCAGCGCTGGCGCTGGTCGGGCGTGAGCGTGCGGCCGATGTTGGCATGCAGGGAGTCGCGCTCGGCGTCGACGCGCGTGCGGCTGGTGCGGATCAGATCCACGATGCGAGTCGTCTGCGCATCGGTCAGCGACAGCTCATCGCGCAGGTGGCGGCCGATCGCGTCGGCACTCGGGCCGCCGCGGCGCTCCCCGCGCGGCCCGCGACCACCGGGCCCGCCGCGCTCGAACGGCGGCGGGCCGCCCGGGCCGGGCCCGCGGCCGCGCAGCTCGTGCATCGCGTGCGGCCCGAACCACTGACGCGCCAGCAGGATCCCGCCGATCAGCCCGAGCGCGCTGCCGGTGATGAGCGCCGCCGTGAGGGCCAGCGTGAGCGCGCGCCGGCTCATCGCACGCCTCCTGAGTCGCTCCATGTTCCGCCGCTCGCTTCGTCGCTCGCCACCAGGTCGAACGAGCCGTCCTCGCCGATCAGCCCGGCGATCACCTCGCTGCTATCGAGCGCATCACTCGTGGTCCGTGCCTGGCCCGACGCGCGCAGCAGCCACGCCGACGCGGTCACGCTCACCACCATCAGCGCGCACGCCGCAGCGAGCGCCGCCGGACGCGCGAGCCAACCGGCCCACGCGGGCTCGCGCTCGCGGCGGGCGAGCTGCGCCAGCGCGCGGATCAGGGGCGCATCGTCGGCTGGCGCCTGCGAAGCGGCCAGCAGCCGCGTCAGCTTCGACTCGGCATCGTGTGGGGAAGGATTCACTCGTGCACCTCCAGTACGGCACGCAGCGCCGCCAGCCCGCGCGCCAGTCGCGACTTCACGGTGCCGACCGGCACCCCCAGCAGTTCCACCATGTCCTCGTGCGACAGTCCCAGTCGGTGCCGCATCACCATCGCCTCGCGCTGGTCGGCGGGCAACGCCTGCATCGCGCGCTCCACCGCCTCGGCCTGCTGGCGCTGGTCGATCGCCTCGTCCCAACCCTCGACCGGCCGGAACGCCAGTCCCGCATGCTCGATCGCCGACAGCTCCTCGGGCGGACCCGCGGAGAACTTCCGGCGTCGGAGCTGATCGCGGCTCAGGTTGGCGGTGATGCGCAGCACCCAGGTGCGCAGGCCGCGTTCGCCGCGGAAGCCGTCGCCCTTGTCATGCACGCGCAGCAGCGCCTCGGTCACGATGTCCTCCGCCTGGGCCGTGTCGCGCAACATCGACCGGGCGAGCGTGAGCATGGCGCCCCCGTACCGGCGGTACACCTCGGCCAGGGCCTCGCGGTCCCTGGCCCGCACGCGGGCGATGAGCTGGGTCTCCTCTGTGTCGGCCAGAGGGTGCGACTCCTTTCAAGAGGATGGACGGGCGGCCCCGGCCCAGGGTTCCCGGCGTTTGCCCCGGTCCGAGCGCGACGATCGCCCGGACCATACATGAGCCCGCCGCCTACGAACGTCATCTGCAGCACGTCCACCGCGTTGCATCTGTCGCTCTCGGCTGGCGGTTCATGAATGGTCCGGGCTAGAGTCCCCCGGCCATCCTCCACCACTCCCTCCGGAGCCCCCATGCCCGTGCGCGGCATCGGCATCGACATCTGCCAGGTGAGCCGCATCGCCGAGTCGCTCGAGCGCTTCGGCGAGCGCATGGAGAAGCGGCTGTTCACCCCCGACGAGCTGACCTACTGCCGCACGTACAAGGACCCGATGCCGCACCTGGCGGCGCGGTTCGCGGCCAAGGAGGCGGCCAGCAAGGCGCTCGGCACCGGCATCGCCGCCGGGGTGGGCTGGACGCAGATCGAGGTGGTGCAGCCCGGCGGCCGCGTGCCGCGCCTGCGTTTCTCGGGCGTGGCGGCCGAGCGGCTCGCCGCCATGGGTGTGACCGGTTCGCATCTCTCGCTCTCGCACGACGGCGGCCTCGCCGTGGCGTGCGTGGTGCTGGAGGGCTGATGGCGCGCCTGCAGCGCGTGCTGATCGCCAACCGCGGCGAGATCGCCTGCCGGGTGATCCGCACGCTGCGCGAGCAGGGCCGCACGAGCATCGCGCTCTTCAGCGAGCCCGACCGCGTGGCGCTGCACGTCCTCATGGCCGACGAGGCCTACGGTATCGGCGCCGGACCGTCGCGTGAGAGCTACTTGAACCTCGAGCGCGTGCTCGAGACCGCCAGGCAGGTGGGCGCCGAGGCGATCCATCCCGGCTACGGGTTCTTCTCCGAGAACGAGGCGTTCGCCACCGCCTGCGCCGAGGCCGGCATCGAGTTCATCGGGCCGCGGCCGGCCACGATCGCGGCGCTGGGCGACAAGCTCGCCGCGCGCGCCGCGGCGCTGCGCGCCGGCGTGCCCGTGGTGCCGGGCTCGCCCGGGCCGGTCGACTCGCTCGAGGACGTGCGCCGCTTCGCCGCCGAGATCGGCTACCCGCTGATGCTCAAGGCCGCGGCCGGCGGTGGCGGCAAGGGCATGCGCGTGATCCGCAGCGACGCCGAGCTCGAGGCGTCGTGGTCGATGACGCGCGGCGAGGCCAAGGCGGCGTTCGGTGACGACCGCGTGTTCGTGGAGCGCTTCATCGAGCGTCCGCGCCACGTCGAGGCGCAGGTGCTGGGCGACACCACTGGGCGCGTGGTGTTCCTGGGCGAACGCGAGTGCTCCGTGCAGCGCCGCCACCAGAAGCTGCTCGAGGAGACGCCGAGTCCGGCGTTCGACGCGGCCACGCGCCAGGCGTTCGGCGAGGCGGCCGTGCGCATCTGCCGCGAGACGGGCTACACGTCGGCGGGCACGGTCGAGTTCATCGTCGACGAGCAGAACCGGTTCTACTTCCTCGAGGTCAACACCCGCCTGCAGGTGGAGCATCCGGTGACCGAGATGGTGACCGGCCTCGACCTGGTGGCCGAACAGCTGCGCGTGGCCGAGGGCCTGCCGCTGTCGTTCGGCGACACGCCGCCGGCGCCCCGCGGCTGGAGCATGGAGGCGCGCATCATCGCGGAGGATCCGCTCCGCAACTTCATGCCCAGTGTGGGCCGGATCGACCGCGTGCGGTTCCCGCAGGGGCCGGGCGTGCGCAACGACGCCGGCATCTACCGCGGCTACGAGGTGCCGGTGCACTACGACTCGCTGCTCTCCAAGCTCGTCGTGTGGGGGCAGGACCGCGAGCAGGCGCGCATGCGGCTCGTGCGCGCGCTCGATGAGTTCGTGATCGAGGGCCTGCGGCACAACATCGCGTTCCACGGCTGGCTCGCCATGCACCCCGCCTTCGCCAAGGGCGATCTGTCCACGCGGTTCCTCGAGGACCACTTCACGCCCGCGTCGCTCCGGCCGGGCCCCGAGGCCTCGAGCATCGGGCTGCTCGCGGCCGCGCTGCATGAGCATCAGGTGAGGCAGCGCATCGCGACCGGGACCTCGTCTGACGCAGGCGAGGCGCGCTCCACCTGGAAGTGGGGCGCGGAGCGGGGCGGATCATGAGGGTGTGGGTCACACTCGGCGGCCATGAGGCCGAGGTGCACGTGCGCATGGTGGGCGGCCACGTGGTGGTCGAAGCCGACGGACGCACCATCGAGGCGGACTTCGTGCGGCTGCCCGACGGCGAGGTGTACTCGCTGCTGATCGGCGGCCGCTCGCACACGGTGCGGGTGTCCGAGGAGGCAGGCGACCAGCAGCTCATGGTGGAGGTGCGTGGTCATCTGCTGCCCGTGGAGGTGCGCCACCCGCTCGAGCGCATGCTGCAGGCGCAGGCGGGCGCCAGCCACAAGGCGCGCGGCGAGACGGTGCACGCCCCCATGCCCGGCATCGTGGTCAGACTGCGCGTGCAGGTGGGCGATGTGGTGCAACCGGGGCAACCGGTGATCGACATCGAGGCCATGAAGATGCAGAACGAACTGGCCGCGCAGCACGGGGGCGTGGTGCGCGAAGTGCTCGTGGCCGAACGCGCCGCCGTGGCCGCCGGCCAGCCGCTGCTCAAGCTCGAGCCCGAGGGCGCCTGAGCATGGCCGCCCGCAGCACACGCCGTACCGCGCCGCGCGCCCGCGCCACACACCCGCGGCCTCCGCAGCCCGACGCCCCGCCGCGCGTCACGCCCAGCGACCTGCCCGTGCGCGTGCGCTACGACGCGGGCGATCTTCCACGGGACCTCGCGCGCCGCACCCCTGCCGCCGGCGAAGCGCCCTACACGCGCGGCATCCACGCCAGCATGTACCGCTCACGGCTCTGGACCATGCGGCAGTACGCGGGCTTCGGCACGGCGGCACAGACCAACGAGCGGTTCCGCTATCTGCTCGCGCAGGGCCAGACCGGCTTGTCCGTGGCGTTCGACCTGCCCACGCAGATGGGCTACGACAGCGACCACGCGCTGGCGCGCGGCGAGGTGGGCAAGGTGGGCGTGGCGATCTCGTGCCTCGCCGACATGGAGGCGCTGCTCGATCAGCTGCCCCTCGACCGCGTCACGACATCCATGACGATCAACGCCACTGCGCCGTTGCTGCTCGGCTTCTACGTGGCGGTGGCCGACGCGCGCGGCACGCCGCGTTCGACGCTGGGCGGCACCGTGCAGAACGACGTGCTCAAGGAGTACATCGCGCGCGGCACGTACATCTACCCGCCGCAGGCCTCGCTGCGATTGATCACCGACCTGTTCCAGTTCACCGCCGACGAGGTGCCGCAATGGAACAGCATCTCGGTCTCCGGCTACCACATGCGCGAGGCGGGAGCGACGGCGGTGCAGGAGCTGGCGTTCACGCTGGCCGACGGCCTCACCTACCTCGAGGCGGCGCGTGACCGCGGCCTCGACCTCACGCGCATCGCGCGGCGGATCTCGTTCTTCTTCAATGCGCACAACCACCTGTTCGAGGAGGTGGCCAAGTTCCGCGCGGCGCGCAAGCTGTGGGCGGAACTGCTCGTGGAGCGCTTCGGCCTGCACGACGCCGAGGCGCGCAAGCTGCGCTTCCACACGCAGACGGCCGGCTCCATGCTCACGGCGCAACAGCCGCTCAACAACGTGGTGCGCGTGGCCGTGCAGGGCCTGGCGGCCGTGCTGGGGGGCACGCAATCGCTGCACACGAACAGCTACGACGAGGCGCTCGGCCTGCCGTCGCAGGAGTCCGCGCTGCTGGCGCTGCGCACCCAGCAGGTGCTCGCGCACGAGAGCGGTGTGACGGACGCGGTCGACCCGCTGGCGGGCAGCTACTGGGTGGAGTCGATGACCGCCGACCTCGAGGCGCGCACGCGTCAGGTGCTGGCGGCGATCGACGCCCAGGGCGGCATGCTCGAGGCGATCGCGAGCGGCTGGGTGCAGTCGCAGATCCACCAGGCGGCCTACCAGTGGCAGCGCGACGTCGAGAGCGGTGCGCGCGTGGTGGTGGGCGTGAACCGGTTCGTCGACGACGCGCCGCTCGCCGCACCGCCGTTCAGTCAGGACCCGGCGGTCGAGCGCGACCGCGCGCGGTTCCTGGCCGACTGGCGTGCGAGCCGGCCGGCCGCCACGGTGGAGCAGGCGCTGGCGGCGGTCACCCGCACGGCGCGCGGCACGGACTCGCTTCTGCCGCCGATCCTCGCCGCGCTCACCGCGCGCGCCACGCTGGGCGAGGTGTGCGACGCGATGCGTGACGTGTTCGGCGTGCACCGGCCCGGGGAGAGTGTGAAGTGAGCTCGCATCCGCAGGGAGTGACGGCTCTCTCGCACATCGCCATCGCCACGGCCGAGGCCGACGCGCTCGCCGCCATGCTGGTGGCCTCGCTCGGCGCCACTCGCGGCGGTGAGGAGCTGCTCGACGAGGGTGGGCTGCGCGTGGTGTTCGTGCACGCGGGACCCGTCACGTTCGAACTGCTCGAGCCGCAGCGCGACGACCACACCGTGGCGCGGTTCCTCGCCACGCGCGGCCCGGGCCTGCATCACGTGAGCCTCGAGGTCGGCGACCTCGCGGCAGCCCTCGCGACTGCGAAGCAGTCGGGCGTGCGGCTGATCGACGAAACGCCGCGCCCGGGCGCGCATGGCACGAAGGTGGCGTTCCTGCACCCGAAGAGCGCCGGCGGCGTGCTGCTCGAACTCTGCCAGGGCCCCGCAGAGGATCACGGCTGAGCGCCGAGTACGCCGAGCGTGCGTTCGAGAACCGCGCCGCGCGTCATGCCACCGCGTGCGGGCCGGCGGCGGCGGCCAGCGTGCTCGCGCAGTGGCGCATGGGGCCGTTCGCGCACGGCTGGGCACGCACCAGCGACACGGCCGCGATCGACACCGTGTGCGCCACGCACGCGCCCGACATGCCGTTCGCGCTGGGCACGACCGTCTGGCGACTCGTCGCAGCGCTGCGCGGGCACGGGCTCGATGCCGGGTTCGTGCACGGGCGCGACGCCGAGCCGGCGCTGCGCGAGGCGCTCGCCCGCGGCGCGTGGGCGCCCGTGCTGCTCGACGACGGCCGGCTCGGCGGCCGGCCGTTCAGCGCTCACTGGGCCGTGGCGATGAGCGCCGATGCGAACGGCGTGCGCCTGGGCAACTGCCGCCGCGGCCGGCTCGACTGGCCGCGCTTCCGCGCCGTGTGGGCCTGCTGGTTCCTGCCGCCGCCGCACCGGCGCTGCGCGGTGATCGCGCACGCCCGCCCGTGGCTGGACCCGCTCTGAGCTGCGGCCTACTCTGCCGAGCAGTTCCCCCACGCATCACGCGACCCCTCGAAAGGCAGGCGGCTCATGGCAGGACTCCTCGACCTCGTCACGCAATCCCTTGGCGGCGGCACACAGCAGCAGATGGGCGACCGGCTCGGTCTGTCTCACGAGCAGACGTCCACGGCCATCGCCGCGGCGCTCCCCATGATCCTCGCCGGGCTCTCGCGCAACGCCTCCACGCCGCAGGGCGCCGGAGCGCTCAACAGCGCGCTCGAGCGCGACCATGACGGTTCGCTGCTCGACGATCTGGGTGGCCTGCTCGGCGGTGCGCTCGGCGGATCGCGTTCGGCGAACGGCACGGGCATCCTGGGCCACGTGCTCGGCGACCGGCAGCAGGTGGCGCAGCAGGCGGTGTCGCGCTCGGCGGGCATCGACGGCGCACAGGCGGCGCAACTGCTCGCGATGCTCGCACCGATCGTGATGGGAGCGCTCGGCCGCGCGCAGCGGCAGACCGGCGCCGGTGCAGGCGGACTGGGTGCCGTGCTGCAGGGCGCACAGCAGCAGCACGCGCAGGGCCAGCCAGATCTCATGAGCATGGCCAACCGCCTGCTCGACCGCGACGGCGATGGTTCGGCGGTCGACGACATCGTGGGCTCGCTCAGCGGCCTGTTCGGAAAGCGCTGAGGCCGCCATGGACCAGATCATCGCGATCCTCGGGGGCGTGCTCATCGCCGGGATCATCTTCAAGCTGCTCGCCGCGCTCGCCGTGGGCGCGCTCGCCCGCTTCCTGCTGCCGGGCAAGGACCAGGTCGGTTGGGGCATCACGATCCTGGTGGGCTTCATCGGCGGCTGGGTGTACGACATCGTCGGAGGGCTCGTGGGCTTCGTGAAGCCCGGTACCAACGGCGGGCTGTTCGGCGCGATCGTAGGTGCGATCGTGCTGCTGCTCGTCTACCGGCTCTGGAAGTCGAGCCAGTCCAAGTCGGCCAGCGCGCCGAAGCACTGACGCGTCGGCACCCACGCGACGGGCGGCGCGCCGCGAGGCGCGCCGCCCGTGCGCATGAGAGCGAGCCGGCTCACACCAGCCCGAGCCGCCTCGCTTGATCGCTGGCGAAGACGCCTGCTGGGTCGAGCTGCTGCTTGATCGCCTTGAATCGCGTCACCCGGTCGCCGAACGCGCGCGCGAACGAGGCGGCATCGACCACCTGGTCCTTGGCGGGATAGAACGTGCCGCCGGCCTCGAGCACGAGCTGGGTGAGGTCGCGCGTCAGCGCCCAGAGCCGCTCGGCATCGTGCTCCGGCACCGGGAAGTCGAGCGCCATCGACCACCCATCGAGCCCGTGCGAGAGCAGGAATGTGTCGGCACGATGGCGCTTGAACACACCCAGGTAGCTCACGACACCGCGGCGCTGACAGAGCTGGAGCGCTTCGCGGAAGCCCGCACGTGCCGTCGCATCGGGCAGGAAGATCTGGTACTGCAGGAAGCCGCCCGGACCGTAGACCCGGCGCCAATCGGGCACGTAGTCGAGCAGGAACGCGAACGCGGTGTGCGACTGCAGGAACGTGCCATCGCGATCGGTCGGTTCGGGTACCACGTACTTGGCATGGTTGAGCCAGCGAATGCCGAAGTCATTCGTGATCGGCTGCAGGAACCGCCATACGAGCGAGCGTGGCACGCCGAAGATCGAGCCCGGCAGCTCCTGATGCGAAGCTGCCAGCGTCGCGGCGCCGAGCGGGTCCTCGCCCTCGGCCAGGTGATGCGCCTCGTGCACCAGCCCGCGGCCGAGCGCGGCCCCGCTGGCGAAGCAGTCGACCCAGCCCACCAGATAGTCCGCGGTGCTCGTGCGTGCCGCGAGCGCGTCGAACATGGCCTCGAGCGTCGGCGTCTGGATCGGCCGCACCCGCAGACGCCCCGAGTGCATGCGCTTGAGCTGCACGCGCACGCGCGTCACCACACCCAGCAGGCCGAGGCCCGCGATCACGGCTCGGAACAGCTCGGGCTCGTGCTGGGGCGACAGCGTGCGTGTGCGGCCGTCCGCCGTGAGCAGGTCGAGCTCGAGCACGTGATCGCCGAACGGTCCGGCCCGGTAGCAGTTCTTGCCGTGGATGTTCATGGCGACGCAGCCGCCCATGGTGGGATGCATCGTGCCGGGCACCACGGTGGGCCACCATCCCTGCGGCAGCGAGTGCCGCCACAGGTCGCCGATCGTCACGCCCGATTCCAGATCCGCGACGCCGCGCTCGGCGTCCCACGCCAGGATGCGCGACATGCCGCGCATGTCGATCGCCAGCGCGCCCGTGTTGAGCGAGGCATCGCCGTAGCTGCGTCCGGATCCACGCAGCACGACCGGCAGCGACTCGGCGGCGGCCCGCGCGAGCACAGCCGCGAGCGCCTCGGGAGACTCCGGACGGACGAAGCGAGAGACCGAGCGCACCGAGGCCCCGAACCCATCCAGCACCTTCCACGGCGCGCTGGCGCGCAGCGTGCTGCCCGCCACTAGAGGTCGAGCCTGCGGAAGAGCCACGACGGCAGGTGACGCACGACGAACGCCACCAGGCCCCACTGCGCCGGGATGTACGCCGAGGGACTGCCGCCCCGCCGCGCAGTGGCGAGGATCAAGCTCGCAGCCCGGTCGGCGGAGATCATCATGGGCTTCTTGGTCAGGTGCGTGGTCATCGCGGTGTCGACGAAACCGGGTTTGACGGTGACCACGTTGACGCCATGGCGCGACACGCGATTGCGCAGCGCCTCGAGCCATGCACTCAGGGCCGCCTTGCTGGTGGTGTACGCCGGCATCGTGCGGCGGCCGCGCACCCCGGCGATGCTCGAGACACCCACGATCGTGCCGCTGCGCCTGGCTTCGAAGTGCGCCGCGGCCGCACCGGTCCATGCCATCGCGCCGAGCACGTTGACCTCGATCTGCCGGCGGTCCCGCGCGAAGTCGTACTCCCCCTCCTCGGGCACGTGCATGTCACCGGCTGCGTACACCAGCAGGTCGAGCCCACCGAGGTCGGCGACCAGGCGCTCGAACAACAGCGGCACGCCAGTCTGGTCCGTGACGTCATGCACCACGGGGATCGCACGTGCACCCGCGGGGAGGCTCGCGACCACGCGCTGCAGTTCGGCCTCACGCCGCCCGAGCAGCGCGACCGCGCAGCCATCGGCGGCCAGCATGCGCGCGATCGAGGCGCCGATGCCCGAGGACGCGCCGACCACGACAGCATGCCGGAAGCGGAGGCTCATGGCGGGGACTGACTCCTGAAGTGGACAGCTCGAGTGACAGTGAGGAGCGCTGGAAGCGTGCGCGCAGAGTGCGCGAGGATAGCAGCCGCTCGCGCGGCCGACGAGTGATCAGCCGCTCGCAGTCCCGTCGCCGCGGCCGGTGTTCAACTGCATGACACGCTGCGGCAGCGGCAATTCGATGCCTGCGTGACGCAGTCGCGCGAGGGCCGAACGCAGGAAGGCACTCTGCACCGTCGCGCGCTCGAATGCGGACTCCGCGCGGAGTACCACCAGGACCTGGACCGCACCGTCGGCCAGACCCGTGAAGCGCACCACAGGCTCGGCCGAGGCCACCGCCTTGGGCTCGGTGGCCAGCACCTCGCGGGCCGCGTCGAGCAGCACGGCCTCGACGCGCACGAGGTCGTTGGCCTGCGTGACGGCGAGCTGCACGTTGGCGGAGCAGTCGAGCTGCGGCACGGAGTAGTTGCGCACGATGAGCTCGGCCATGCGGGCATTGGGGACCGTGATCAGATTGCCAGCAGGTTCGCGCAGTGTGACCGTGCGCCAACTGATGTCATCGACCACTCCCATCTGTCCCTGCTCCAGCTCGACCACGTCGCCGATTCGCACCTGGCGCGCGAACGAGATCAGGAACCCCGCGACGAGATTGGTGAGCGTGGGCTGCAGCGCCAGCGCCACCGCGAGCGAGCCCACGCCGAGCGCGGTGAGCATGGGCGTGACCGCGATGCCGATGTTGCTGAGCCCCAGCACCACGCCCAGCAGCACCACCCCGATCCGGATCGCGTTCTGGGTGAGCGTGGTGGCGGGCAACTGCGACGAGATCGGTCCGACGCGCTTGGCCACGAACCGCGACAGGATCGAGGCGAGCGCCAGGGACAACGTGAGGTAGACCAGGAACTCGGCGACGCGATCGAACCCCGACACGTAGCGCTCGGGCACCAGGGCATGCCGCGCCGCGATCGGGACGCCCGCGAGCACGAACCACAGCGGGATGAACGGCGCGAGCGCCGAGAGCACGATGTCGTCGAGTCCGGTGGACGTGCGCTTTGCCAGGCGCTTGAGCAGCGGGTGCACGAGCCGCCACACGAGCCAGCCGGCGATCCAGAGCACGGTCAGCTCGATCAGGCCCCGGACATACGGGTGCAGGGACTCGAACCAGGTCATGGGCGGGAATCTAGAGCATCGGCTGGGCTGGTGCTCGAGAGCGCGAGGCCGAATGGGGTAGCCTCCGACGGCGCAGGTCGTCGCCCTGCGACATCGGGATCGGACCGGAGGCCGCATGATCACCAATCGAGCCACGAAGACCGTCTCGACGGCAGTGCTCCTGCTGGTAGCCCCCTCGCTCACGAGCTGCGCAGTGCTCGGCAGCGTGGCCGGGACGATGATGGTGGACCCAACGCGATCCATCCGCATCGAGACGATCGAGCGCCTCGAGCGCACGCGCGCGGGCAGCCGCATCGTGCTCATGCTGCAGGATGGCCGCCGGTGGAGTGGCAGCTACCGGGGGCTCGTCACGCTCGACGCCCGCGAGGGCGGCTCGGAGCTGGCGTCACGTGAATCAGCATGGCCCGTGGACCGAGGGTTGCGCCTGCGTGTGTCCGAGTTCCGCTACGGGCTGGTGCCCGAGTCGGTCCGCGACACGGTGATCCGAGTGAGCGATATCCGAGAGGCGATATCGCCCGCGTCTACGCAGCCCGCAGTGCTCGGTTTCTTCGGCGGGCTCGCAGTGGATCTCCTGCTGCTCCTGATCTGGGTGAGCCCTCGGGGCCTCAGATCTTGAGCCCGTGCTCCAGCATGTCGCGCGCGATCACGAGGCGCTGGATCTCGGACGTGCCCTCGTAGATCTCGGTGACACGGGCATCGCGGTAGTAGCGCTCGACCGGATACTCCTTCACGTAGCCGTACCCGCCGTGCACCTGGATCGCCTGGTGCGTCACCCACGTGGCGGTCTCGGTCGCGTAGAGCTTGGCCATGGCCGCCTCGCGGCGGCTGGGCTTGCCCGTGTCCTTGAGCCAAGCGGCGCGCTGGATCAGCAGCCGAGAGGCCGAGATGCGCCGCTCCATCTCGGCGAGCTTGAACTGCACGGCCTGGATCTTGGCGATCGGGCCGCCGAACGCCTTGCGCTGCTGCGCGTACTTCACCGCCTCATGGAACGCGGCCACCGCGATGCCGAGCGCCTGCGAAGCGACGATCACACGGCCCGACTCGAGCGAGCCGAGCGCGATCCTGAGCCCCTCGCCCTCCACGCCGAGCAAGTGGTCAGCGGGCACGCGCAAGTCCTCGAGCGACAACGTCACCGTGTCGGAGCCGCGCAGTCCCATCTTGTCCTCGGACTTGCCCACGAACAGCCCGGGCATGCCGCGCTCGACGATGAAGCACGAGATCCCCTTGCTGCCCAGCTCGCGCGGGCCGGTGCGTGCGAACACCAGGGTGGTCCAGGCACGCTGGCCGTTGGTGACCCAGTTCTTGGTGCCGTTGAGCACCCACTCGTCGCCCTGGCGCACGGCGGTCGCCTCGAGCCCCATCGTGTCGGAGCCGGCGCCCGGCTCCGACAGCGAGAACGCGCCGATCTCGCGCGTGGTGAGGCGGGGCAGGAACCGCTTCTTCTGGGCTTCGGTGCCGAAGCGGTAGATGGGGAACCCGCCCACCGAGTTGTGCACCGCGATCAGGATCGCGAGCGAGGCGGACACCTGCGCGATCTCCTCGATCACGCCCGCGATCGTGCGCAGGTCGTAGCCCACGCCGCCCCACTCCTCGGGGAACGCCATGCCGTACAGCCCCATGTCAGCGAGCTTGGCGAGCACCGCATCGGGGATGTGGGCGTCGCGGTCCCAGTCCGTGGCGTGCGCCGCGAACTCGCCACGGCACAGTTCGCGGACCGCTTCGCGGATCTGCTTCTGATCTTCGGTGACGTCGAGGTTCATCGGATCATGCCGGCTGCGTCTGGGACGTCTCGCGGAACACGGTCAGGCAGATCAGCCCCACCACACCCATCACCTGCACGCCGCTCAGCAGCCCCGTGCCGCCGGGGATCGTGAGCGAGCCGATCGCAGCGAGCAGCACGATCGGATACGCGCGCCAGTCGCCGGCCCACAGGCCGGGCACACCGAGCAGCCACAGGCCTCCGACACCGGTCTTGATCGACAATGGCACCCAGACCGGGATCCCGAGCTGGCGCGCCATGTCGATCATGTATCCCTCGTGGTTGCTCAGGTTGAACATCGCGCCGGTCACGAGCGGATACGCCCCCTGGAACAGCAGGGTGAGGCCCGGGTAGAGGCAACAGAGGGTCAGGATCACGAGTGCGGCGGGCTTGACGGGACGATTCATCGATTCCTCCGTGAACGGTGCGACATCAGCCGGCGATGGCGTGCTCGCGCAGCACCTGCGCGGCCACCACCATCTTCTGCACTTCGGTCGTGCCTTCGTAGATCTCGCAGATGCGTGCGTCTCGCCAGTAGCGCTCGACATGGAACTCGGACAGATAGCCGTAGCCGCCGTGGATCTGGATGGCCCAGTTGGCGCACTTGGTGGCCGCCTCCGAGGCGTGCCACTTGGCGAGCGAGGCCTCCTTCACGTGCGGCCGGCCCATGTCGCGCAGCCAAGCGGCCTGGTACACGAACAGCCGCGCCGATTCCAGCTCGACCGCGCTGTCGGCGAGCATGTGCCGGATCGCGTCGAACTCCCCGATCTTCTTGTCGAACTGCTCGCGCGCGTTGGCGTAGCGCACCGAGGCCTCGACCGCGGCCTGCGCGATGCCCAGCGCCTGCGCCGCGATCCCGATCCGGCCGCCGCCCAGGGTGGCGAGCGCCACGGTGTAGCCCTTGTCGAGCTCGCCGAACAGGAGGTCCTTGGGGATCCGCGCGTTCTCGTAGTGGATCTCGCGCGTGTCCGAGGCATGAATGCCTAACTTCATCTCCTTCTTGCCCTTCTTCACGCCCGGCGTGTCGGCCGGGACGATGAAGGCGGAGATGCCCTTGGGCCCCTTGCTGCGGTCGGTGGCCGCGTAGGTGATGAGCACATCGGCGGGACCGGCATTGGTGATGAAGATCTTGGAGCCGTTGAGCACCCAGTGGTCGCCGTCGAGCACCGCCGTGGTCTGCTGGTTGGCGGCGTTGCTGCCGGCATTGGGCTCGGTCAGGCAGTACGCGCCCAGCAACTCGCCCTTGGCCAGCGGCGTGAGCCAGCGCTGCTTCTGTTCCTCGTTGGCGTACTGCAGCAACGGGAAGCACACGAGCGAGTTGTTGACCGACGCGATCACGCCGTGGCTCGCGCACACGCGCGACAGCTCCTCGATCGCCACCACGTACGACAGGTAGCTCATGCCTGCGCCGCCGTACTGCTCGGGCACGAACATGCCGAGCAGCCCCAGCTCGGCCATCTTCTTCGTGGTCTCGGTCGGGAAGTCGTGCGTCTCGTCGAGGTGCGCGGCGATGGGGCGGATCTCGCTCTCGGCGAAGTCGCGCACCATCTCGCGAACGGACTGCGCCTCGTCGTGCAGCGCGAACGAGAGGCCGGTGGCCACGTCGGACTCGAGTGTGCTCATGCGCCCACCGTGTACTCGTAGAAGCCGCGACCGGTCTTGCGGCCGAGCCAGCCGGCCGCGACCATCTTGCGCAACAGCGGGCAGGGGCGGTACTTGGTGTCGCCCAGCCCATCGTGCAGCACCTGCATGATGCTCAGGCAGGTGTCGAGGCCGATCAGGTCGGCGAGCGCGAGCGGGCCCATGGGGTGGTTCATCCCCAACTTCATCACCGA
Organism: uncultured bacterium; assembly: GCA_902826705.1. Lineage (GTDB taxonomy): Bacteria > Eisenbacteria > RBG-16-71-46 > RBG-16-71-46 > RBG-16-71-46 > CADEFY01. The sequence goes on along the minus strand of CADEFY010000028.1, from coordinate 2,352 downwards.
GTCGATCGCCTCGCGCGTGGCCACGCCCTCCATGAGCGTGTACACGGCCTCGTTGATCATCGGCATCAGGATGCGGTTGGAGATGAACCCCGGGTAGTCCTGCACCTCGACCGGCGTCTTGCCGAGTCGGCGCGACAGCTCCTCGGTCACGCCGTACGTGGCGTCCGACGTGGCCAGGCCGCGGATGATCTCGACGAGCTGCATCACCGGCACCGGGTTCATGAAGTGCATGCCGATCACCTGCTCGGGCCGCTTGGTGACTGCGGCGATCTCGGTGATCGAGATGCTCGAGGTGTTGCTGGCCAGGATCGCATCAGCCGGTGCGTGCTGGTCGAGCGTGGTGAAGATCTGGCGCTTGACCGCGAAGTCCTCGGTGACCGCCTCCACCACAAGCTGGCAGTCCTTGGCGGCCTCGAGCTGCGTGCCGCCCGAGATGCGCGCCAGGATGTCCTTGGCGCGTGACTCCTCCCATCCCTGCTTCTTGGCCACGCGGTCGAGGCTCTTGCCGATGCCGGCGAGCGCGCGCTCGACGAACTCGGGCTTCACGTCGATCAACCGCACCGGCAAGCCGCTCGTGGCGAACACCTGCGCGATGCCGTTGCCCATGGTGCCGCCGCCCACCACGGCCACGCGCTGCACATGCGCGCTGCGCGTCACCGCCGGATCGGCCGCGGGCGCGCTCACGCGAGCCGCTCCACCGAGAGCGCCACGGCATTGCCGCCACCCAGGCACAGCGTGGCGAGGCCGGTCTTCTTGCCGCGCGCCGCGAGCGCATAGAGCAGCGTGGTCAGCACGCGCGCGCCGCTGGCGCCGATCGGGTGGCCCACGGCGACCGCGCCGCCGTTGACGTTGACGCGGCTCCAATCCCAGCCCAGCCCGTCACCGTCGGCCAGTGCCTGCGCGGCGAACGCCTCGTTGGCCTCGATCAGGTCGAAGTGGTCGATCGTCACGCCGAGCTGCTTCATGAGCCGCTGCACGGCGTCGATGGGCGCGAAGAACAGGTCCTTGGGCTCGCCGCCGCCGGTGGCGTAGCCCGTCACGCGTGCCAGCGGCTTGGCGCCGGAGGCCTTGACGCGCGCCTCGCTCATGAGCACCAGCGCCGCGCCGCCGTCGTTCAGGCCCGGTGCATTGCCCGCGGTGATCACACCGTCCTTCGCCTTGGTCACGGGGCCGAGCTTGGCGAGCGTGGCGAGCGTGGTGTCGGGGCGCACGGACTCGTCCTGCGCGATCACGACGGGATCGCCCTTGCGCTGCGGGATCGTGACCTTGGCCGTCTCCGCGTCGAACCGCCCTTCGGCCCACGCGGCCGCGGCCTTCTGCTGGCTCTCGACCGAGAACTGATCGATCCGCTCGCGCGAGAGCTTGGCCTTCTCCGCCGTGTACTGCGCCAACTCGATCATGTGGCAGTCGTTGAACGAGCACCACAGCCCGTCGTGGATCACGCCGTCTCGCAGCGAGGAGTCGCCGAGGCGCTGACCGAGCCGGCCTGAGAACAGGTAGTGGGGCGCGGTGCTCATGGACTCCTGGCCGCCCGCCACGATGCATTCGGCGTCGCCGGCCTTGATCGCCTGCGCGCCCAGCATGACCGCCTTGAGGCCGGAACCGCACACCTTGTTGATCGTGAGCGCACCGACCCGCGGATCGATGCCGGCCTTGATCTGCGCCTGTCGCGCGGGGGCCTGACCCTGCCCGCCCTGCACGACGTGGCCCATGATCACCTCGTCCACCTGGTCGCCGGCCACGCCCGCACGCTGCATCGCCTCGCGGATCGCGATCGCGCCGAGGTCCGAGGCCTTGAGCGGCGCCAGACCGCCGAGGAACTTGCCGATGGGCGTGCGCGCTGCGCCCACGATGTACACCGCACTCGCCGCCATGGGGAGGCCTCACGGGGATGAGCGGCCGCCGCGCTCACCTGCGGCGCGCGACCGACGGGAGGATGGAGTCGGGAAGGCGTCGGATACTACACGAAGGCGTGCGTCCCGGCAGCCCCGGCGCGCCGCGCGAGCGGAGGCGGCAAGCACCCTGCTCGCACCGGTTTGCCGGCCTCGTCCGGCTCTCCGATGATGCCGCGCATCGCTCCGTGCCCGCCGCTCCCCTGGAGGTGCCCGATGCCCCCGTTCCCCACCGCTACGAGGCGTCGTCTCGCACTCGCGCACATCCTCGTGCTGCTCGCCGCGGGCCTCGCTCTGCCGGCTCCGGCGCCGGCACAGCCCGGCCCGCCCGCGCTCGCCCCGCAGACCGCGCGGCTCCACTACCACCGCCCGCGCGGCGACTACGAGGGCTGGGGGCTGCACACCTGGGACGGCGCCGCGAAGGAGACCGCGTGGAACGCGGGCCTGCCGGTCACAGGGC
>CADEFY010000027.1 GCA_902826705.1 uncultured bacterium | reverse complement strand
CCACGTCGAGTCGGATGGCCTTCGTCGCGCGCACGGCCATCTCGATGTTGTCCGGATGCACGAGATCGGTGACATCGCTGGCCGTGCCGCCCGTGGACAGGTTGGCGGTGCGTCGCAGCGAGACCACCTCGCCCTTGCCGGGGACCGAGTCGGCGGTGACCCCCTTGTCGGCCAGGCAGCGCTCGGCCTGCGCGTCCAGCTCGAGCCGCGTGAGCACCTTCTCGTGGCCGATGCCGCGGCGCGGATCCTGGTTCTCGATCTCGACCAGTTGGGCCACGGTGTGCGTGCCGTCGCCGGTCACATGCCCCGGCATTCGCTTGGCCACGGCGATGAGTTCGCCATTGACCACGAGCATGCGGTGGTCGTAGCCCTGGATCATGCTCTCCACCAGCACTGCGCGGCTGTGCTCGCGCGCCTCGTGGAACGCGGCACGCACGCTGGCTGAGTCGGGCAGCCCGATGCTCACCCCGCGGCCGTGATTGGCGTTGTAGGGCTTGACCACCACCGGGAACCCCATCTTGGTGGCGAGCTTGGCGGCCTCCTCCTCGCTGTAGACCAGCTCCTGCTTGGGCACGGGCAGGCCGAGGTCGCCGAGGATGCGGTTGGTCTCCTCCTTGTCGGAGGCGATCTCGACGGCGATGTGGCGCGTCTCGCTGGTGATCGTGGCCTGCACGCGCCGCTGGAACTTGCCGTGGCCCAGCTGGATCAGACTGGCGGAGTTGAGGCGAAGCCACGGGATGTCGCGCGCCTCGGCTGCGCGCACGAGGGACGCGGTGCTCGGGCCCAGCGCACGCTTCTGTGTGAAGCGGATGAACGCATCGCGCTCGGCGGCCCAGTCCCAGTCGGCTGGGAACTCCCTGTGGCGCAGTTCGGCGGGAACCAGGGAGCGCAGCAGGTCGAGCGCCAGCTTGCCTGCCTGCAGCCCCACCTCCTCGGCCTCGTACTGGTAGACGACGTGGTAGTGGCCCGGCTCACCCGTGCCACGTGTCTTGCCGAACGTGACCTTGGCGCCCGCCATGTTCTGGATCTCGATCGCGCAATGCTCGAGCACGTGGCCGAGCCAGGTGCCCTCATCCTCCGTCATGCGCCGCACGAACCCGCCGGGGGTCTCGTACGAGCAGCCGTGGTCATGCAGCCCCGGCAGCGCATGCAGCAACTCGTCCACGAAGCGCTTGCCGAGCCGGCCCGTGGGCCACTGCTCGAGTTCCTCGAGATCCACGGTGAGGCGGATGATCGGGAACAGCGCGTAGATGTTCGGGCCCAGATAGACGGACGACTCGAGCATCTTCATGGCGTCACCGTTCGTGGCGGGCGACCTTGGCTGCGGAAGCCTCGCGAGAGTGGAGGTTGAAGGTGGCGCCGTGCACGAGCACATGCAGCGTCACCCCGAGAAGGCACACCGGTTCGCCGCGGCGCGCGGCGTCCATCGAGGAGTACTCCAGTCGCGCCGGGTCGACGATCGTGATCGCGCCGCTGCCCACCACCTCGAGCGTCTCGTCCGGGGCGATGAACGCCGCTGTGTCCTCGTCGAGCCCGATGCCCACCGCGAACGGATTGAACGCCAGCGCCGTGAGCAGACGGCCGAGCCGGTCACGCTGCCGGAAGTGCTGGTCCACCACGGTTCGATTGGTGAGTCCGAGACCCGGCGCCATCTGCACCATGCCGCCCTTGGGGCTCGCGCCCTCGTCGCCGTAGGCGATCATGTGCTCTGACATGAACGCCGCCCCCGCCGATGTGCCGGCCACCGGCACGCCGCGCGCGTTCATGAGCCGGATCGCCTTGGCGACCGGCGTGCCGCCGAGCGTGGTGGAGAGCCGCAACTGGTTGCCCCCCGTGAGGAACACGCCGGTGGCGCGTTCGAGCAGCTCGAGCGACTCGCGGTCCTCGCAGTCGCGCCGCGACTCGAACGACAGCACCACCGTCTCATCGGCGTCGAGGTCGTCGAACAACCGCGCGTAGCGCCGGCCGGTGTCGCGCAGTTCGCTGGCGGTGGGGATGATGGCGATGCGCGCCTTGCGTCCACCGGCGACCTCGACGAACCGCCGAAGGATCAACTCGTCGCCGACTTTGTCCTCGGCGCCGCCGATGGGGATGATGTGGCCGCGGGTGGGAGCATCGGCCTTGGATCGGTCGCTCAAGCGGGGGCTCCGGGACGGGGGTCACATGGGGCACGAAGACGTCGCGACCATACAGGGTAGCGATCCGGCGCGGGGGCCGGGAAGCCGCCCCCGGGACGAACGGGCCCGATGTCGGATCCCCGCCGGTTCGCGCGTCTCTCGTGACATCCCCTCCTCCCCGACCCCTGAGGACCCTGCCATGGCGCCACGTACCCGATCCGCGATCCGCATCCTCGTCGCCGCACTGCTCATCGCCGCCCCAGCTGGCGCGGCCCCACCGGTCATGCTCACGCCGATGCTCGGCCAGTGGACCGGGGAGGCCTCGGTGCATGGGCGCGCGTTCCGCCTCGACCTGCATTGGCAGAGCACGCTGGGCGGCCGGTTCGTGCGGCTCGACCACCGGCTGCATGCGCCCGGCATGGAGCGTCCGGTGTTCGAGGCCGCGGCCTACTACCGCGGCCTGGACTCGCTCACGGTGCACGGGGAGTGGTTCGACAGCGGCGGGTTGCAGCGTCCGATCACGCTGCGCTCCGGCGACCGCGCCTGGGTGTCCGACTGGGGCACCGAGGCCACGGAGGTCGGACGCACGATCTACACGCTCGAGGGAGACAGCGTGCTGGCGGTGCGGGACTCCGTGCGCGCGCGCAGCGGCGAGTGGCGCGAGTTCGGCCGCGCGCGCCTGCGTCGAGTGCCCTGACGATGGCTCAGCGAAGTCCTGACAGCCTGACCAGCAGTTCGTCCTGATAGGCGCCCAGCGCATCCCAGCGCGATGGCCGTTCGAGACCGTCGAAGGCGTGCGCATCTCTCGCCGTGCGCACCGCCAGTGCTCCCGCCATCTGCCGTTGCGAGGGTGAGAGCCAGCGCAGTGGGTCCTCGCCGGCGGCGAGCGAGGCATTCACCCATCCCGCCTGACGCGCGGTCAGCGGGAGCAAGGCGAGTCGTGATCCCCGCAGATGATGCAGCTGGTCGCTCGCAGGCGCGTCGCGGACAGGGCCACCCCCATGCCTGGCGTAGCCCAGGCGCGCGGCCTGGCGATCGAGCGCCGCACGCGCGATGACCGCCGGGTCGAAGCGCACCTCGACGCCCTCATGCCCGCCAGCGAACACCGCGCGTGTGCCGCGCACGCCCGGGATGCGCGCAAGCGCCGACTCGCCTTGCCAGAAGCAGTGCATGGTGTACACGGCGCTCGCGCGCTCGCCCGACAGCTCCTCCGCCACGAGCCTCAGATAGTCGGGCACCGGGCGGCGCGACGCGGCGAGTGCGGCGACGAGCCGAGCCGCGACCTGATCGGGACCATACAAGGCGTCGCGGCGTGGCAGCACGTCGCGGCCGTTCGAGTCGAGGAAGCGCATGACCGGGTTGTTCCATGCGGGCTCTCGGAAGCGCTCACGCGCCACACAGTCAGGCCCCGAGGTTGCGTTGTTGTGCACCGCCAGCGGGACGAACTCGCGCTCGATGACCTCCACGAGCAGCGGGTGTGAGAGCGGGCCCTCGCCGAAGCCGACACACGTGGCGCACCCCGGGATCTCCTGGAAGAGCGCCAGGACCGGGCGGCCGTGCCGCTTCGAGTCGGCCAGCGCCTGCATGAGATCCCGACCCCAATGCACGCGGCCGAGTTCGCGTGGACCCGGCGGGACCGCCGATGCGGGCTGGGTGACAGCGAACAGGACGAGGAGGCCGAGAGTGGTGGCGAGGAAGTGCATGGTCACACCGAGAACGGTCCGGCGCTCCCGGTGTGACCCGTGGCGCCGGGGTCAGCCCACGCCGTACCGCTCGCGCAGCAGTGCCATGTGATGCACCTCGTGCCCCGCCAGGATGTGCGCCACCGCGCGCACGCTGAGCGGGTTGCCGTTGGCGCGCCCGCGGCGCATCAGGGCCTCGTCGCTCATGCCGCTGAAGAGCGCGAGCGTGGCAGCCCGCACCAGCGCGAACTCGGACAGCAGCGAGGCGAACGGGCGGTCGTCGGCGCCGGACTCCGGTGCCCACGCGTTCTCGTCGTAGCCCGGCAGGTCGGTCATGTCCGCGCGTGCGAAGCGCAGCGCGCGGTAGGCGAACACGCGCTCCGTGTCGGCCAGGTGCAGGATCACCTGCTTCACGCTCCACTTGTCCGGCGCGTAGCGATGCGCAGCCTGCGCTTCGGTCAGACCCGTGAGGCGTCGGGTGGTGTCGCCGATCTGGGTGGTGAGCGCAGCGAAGGCGTCGTCGCCGGACCGATCGATGTAGCGGCTGAAGTAGGCGACGTGCTCATCGGAGCCTGGTCTGGCGATCACGGGCATCGGGATTCCTCCGGGTTCAACGGCGCGTGGCGCGGGGAAGGACCACGAGGCGCGCCTCGGTGCCGCGCGCCTCGAGATCGGGAGCGTACATCCCCACGGCACGCGTGGGCAGGGCGGAGAACGTGCCCTCCAGCTCCGGCCGCAGCAGGTACTCGACCACGCTCTCGCCCTCGGGCAACTGGCCCAGGAAGAACACGGCCCGGTCGTCACGCACCTCGCCCGCGGTGCCCCACGGCCGCTCCGCGCCCTCCGGCAGCAGCGCGTCGACCTCGAACCCGGCGGGCCTCGGATCCTCGATCAGCAGGTGCGACCACGCCCGCGGCGCTGCGAACGTGAGGCGCACGAGCACGGCGTCGCCCACGGTGAGCGGTTGCCGCGCGTCGAACGGCGCCGCGAGCCAGCGCGGCCGGCCGCGGCGGTCCGCGATGCGCGTCGCGCGCAGGTACTCGCGGCGCACGGTGAGGCGCGCGGCGTCCGTGGCGGGTCCGGGACTCGGCACGAGCGCGGCGGCCTCCCACGCCCAGTGCACGGTCCCGCTGCCCTCGGCCGTGAGCTCGAGCGTATTGCCGCCGGGCTGCAGCTGCGCGCCCGTGAGCCGCACGGAGGCGCCGCCACCGAACGCGTCCCCGAGCGTGCCCCCGTGGACGGGCGCGCCGTTCCACGTGGCGGTCACCCTGCCGGCAGGGCGCAACTGCTCGGGGTGCACGGCGAGCCACTCCGCGAGCGCCACCGCGACCGGCCCGCTGACGCGCGTGCTGCGCCACATGCGGCCCCGGCGGTTCGCGAGCAGGCTGCGCACCAGCGCGTCGCCGCGCGCGTCGGCGGGCGCGATGCGCGCCAGCGCCAGCAGCGCATATGCCGTGCCCTCGTCGCTCTCGCCGAACCAGCGGTCCTCGGCGCCCGGATCGGCCGGGAGCGCCAGCGCCTCGCCGCGGCGCACCGTGCGCCCCATCGTCTGGTCGAGCAGCACACGCGCCTCGGCCGTGCGCCCGAGCCGCGCGGCGGCCACCGCGGCGCACGCCGAGCCGGTGGAACCGAGTCGGTCCCGTTGTGCCGAGAGCCCGGTGAGCACGGCATCGAGCTGCGCGAGCAGGTCCGCGTGCCGTTGCCGCGCCTCCGGCAGCTCGGCGACGCGCGCCAGATGCATGGTGGCGAACGCCAGAGCATCGGAGTCGCGCACCTGCGACATGGCGCGCTGCACGCCGTAGGCCGCCTCCTGCAGCGCGTTCTCGGCGGCGTCCTTCTGCACGTCGCCCTGGACGCACATCGCCAGCGCGTCCACGGCGAGTGCGGTCATGGCCGGATCGGGGTCGTCGCCCGACCACCAGCCCCATGCGCCGTCCCAGCGCTTGAGCGCGATCAGGCGCTGGAAGCGCGGCAGCAACTGCGCTCGCATCGCCGCGGCGCCGGGCACAGCCACGCCGGCCTTCTGGCCCGCAGCGAACAGCGCGAGCGTGGCGCGGAGCGCGTTGGCGGTCTGCTCGGTGCAGCCGTATTCGTAGGACAGCAGCGCATCCGCCGCGGCGCGCACGGCGCCGCCCGCGCCCGGCGACAGCGTGAGCTGGAGCGTGCTGCCCGAGCGCACGAGGTCGGCGGGCAGCGTCACGGTCACGCGCTGCGACGCCTCGGCCAGCGTGCCGGCGCCGTGCAGCGCCAGCGGCACCGCACGCGGACGCACGGGCACGGGCAGCTCGAGCGCGTCGGCGTCTGCCGCGCCCGTAGCGCCGAAGGTGAGAGTCACGCTCGCGTCGCTGCCATCGCGCGGGCTCTCGGCGTCGGTGCGCAGCGCCCAACTGCTGCGCGACTCGCCGAGCGCGGGCAGGCTCGTGGTGCGTTCCGCCGGCCCGGTGAGCTGCCCGGCTCCGGCCACCTTCATGCGCTCGCGCACGCCGACCTGCGGCTTGCCGGTGCGGTCCCCGATCACCGTCACCACCGTGGCTTGGTCGCCTGCGGTGAACGCGCGCGGCACGGTGAGCCGCGCCACGAGGTCCTTGGACACGCGCGCCCGCGCCACCGCCTGCCCCACATCCGTGGCATCGCTCGCGCCGCGCGCGGTGAACCGCCAGGTGGTGAGGTTGTCGGGCCAGCGCAGCGTGGCCTGACCGCGCCCGTCGGCTCCGGTGCGGATCGCCGGCGCCCAGAGCGCCACATCGCGGAAGTCGCGACGCGGCTCGCGCCCCTCGCTCTTGTCGGCTCCCGCGAAGTACAGCGTGGGGAAACTGACGGTGGTGAGCACACGGTTCGGCTGGCGGCCATAGAACACGTCGTGCATCTCGGGCGTGGCATCCGCGCGCAACGCGTAGAGCGCCTCGTCCACCACTCCGAGCGCCACCTCGGCCGCCACCGGACGGCCCGCGGCATCGCGCGTCTCGATCGTCACGTTGGCCTGGCTCTGCGGCCGGTACTCCTGCCGGTCGGGCGTGATCGTGATGCCGAGGTCGTGGCGCTCGCTGCGGATCGGCAGCTCCAGCACACGCGAGTGCACCTCGCGGCCGCGTCGCACGTGCACGGACACGAACACGTTGGCGCCATAGACCGCACGGATCGGCACACGCACGAGCCCGCTCTGTCCGAACAGGTGGTGCACGCGCACGCCATGCAGCTCGCGGCCCTCCACGCCCACGAGCACGTGCGCATCCTTGACGTCGGTGTTCACGAGCAGCTTCGCGGTGTCCCCCACCGCGTACTCCGCGCGGTCGGCGAGCACCTCGAGGGACGGATAGCGGTACGCGTGACTCCACGAACGCTCGTCGTACAGCCATACGTTCGACTCGGCGGTGATCAGATTGCCGCGCGCATCCTGGGCGCGCGCCCGCAGCGTGAGCGGACCCGAACGCGCGGACTGGGGTGCGATCGACACGCGCGCCCTGCCCGTGGCGGCATCGGTCTGCACGGGCAGCGAGGCGAGCGGCCGGCTGCCGCGCACGTAGCGCCGCTCGGCGGCGTTCCAGACGTCCTGGTCGAGGTCCACGGTCACCGCGGCCACCACGGGCTTGCCCGTGTGGTCCTGCGCGCTCACCTCGACGCCGATCGGCTGGCCCGCGGCGCTCATGCGCGCCGTGGGCTGCACGCGCAGCAGGAACAGCCCGCGGCCCACGATCGCCGAGCCGCGCGCGCTCACCTGGCGCTGCGCGCCATCGAGCACCTCGACTTCGAGCGACAATCGGCGGTCATGCGTGCTGCGCGGCGGCGTGAAGCCCAGCGCCACGCGGCCATCGACGTCGGTGCGTGTCTCGCCCGACTCGAGCATGCGCCCATAGCCCTCGCCCTCGCCGGATTCCCAGCCGTCCTCGAACGGATCGCTCTCGCGGGAGAGACGCGACTCGAAGAGCGTCCATCGCACCGTCGCACCCACGACCGGGGCGCCGAAGAAGTAGCTCGCGGCCACCGAGAAGCGCAGCGGGTCTCCACCCACGATCACCTCGCGATCGGGCGTGACCTGCACCTGGTATTCGGGCTTGCGATAGTGCTGCACACCGATCGGCGCCGAACCCGACAGGCCTGCGGCCGTGGCGGACAACGTCCAGTCGCCGAGCGGGGCGTCCGCGGGCAGCTCGACCGAACCGTCGGCGGTGCCGGTGGCGGACAGCGTGGCGATGGGCAGTTCGAGCGAACTGCCGTCGGGCCCCGAGAGGGTGAGGCGCACCTGTGTGCGGTCGGGCATCGCGTAGCGCTCGGCCTGCTGGCGGCGGGCGATCGACTTCCAGTACACGGTCTGCCCGGGGCGGTAGAGCGGCCGTTCGGTGAAGAGGAACAACTGGCCGTCACGCGTGGCATCCCCGCCGAGCGGCGCCTCCGCCACCGCCACGCCGTGGCGCTCGCTGATCGCCACGATGCGCAGGTTCTGCGTGACGCCCGTGGCGGCCAGTCGGGCGAGGCCGTCGGCATCTGTCAGCGATCCGGCGCCGTCGGCCACGGCGATCGGCGTGGGCCACGACTGCCCGCCGCTCACGCTGCGCTCCGTGCGCGCCTCCACCGCGTACACGCGCGCATCGCGCACCGGCACACCGGTGCGCAGCGCGCCGGCCCATGCGACGGTCTGCGCGGCCGAGCGCTTCACGACCAGCGAGAGGTCGCTGACGAAGAACAACTGGCGGCGCTCCAGACGCCCGGAGCGCGCGACGAGCAGATAGGCCCCCGGCGACTGTTCGCGCGGCAGGGGCAGCAACTGCTCGCGCCACGCGAACGGCGGCCCGTCCTGCAGCTCGAAGTGCCACGTCTCCGTGCGCTCGAGTCCCGCGGTGTCGGCGCCCGCGGCAGTCAGCCCGCGGAAGTCGCGCGTGGCATCGAGCAGCCGCGAGGTGGGGATCCGGTACAGCACCAGATCGAGCGCGCCCACGCGAAACGCGCGCACGCCCACCTGCTGGCGCTGCGCCTCCCGATCGCCCGGCTCCACGGCCGCCGCGAACACCTCGCGCTCGAGCACGAACGAGAATGCAGCGGGTCGCGGCGTGGCCCGGATCGCTCCCACGTCGCGGGACTGCCCCTCGGCCAGCGCCACGCCGTCACGGGCCGCGCCGGGTTCGAAGCCGTCGTGCGCGACCTCGATCCGATAGCGGCCCGGCGCCAGGTCCGTCAGCGTGAAGCCGCCCTGCGAGTCGGTGGTGCCCGTGGCCTCACTGGGGCCGCGCGCGATCACGGTCACGCCCGCCACGCCGCTCGAGTCCGGCAGGCGGACGAGTCCCGTCAGGCTGCTCGGACGCGTGAGCGTGAGCCCGACCGGCGTGGGCGCGCCCTGCTTCACGGCGACCCGACGCAGTTCCTGCGGCTTGAGCCCCGCGGCCTGGACCTCGACGGTGTAGAGCCCGGCCCGCAGGCCACTGAACGACGCGGTGCCCTCCGCGTCAGTGAAGCGCGGCTCGGGATCGCGCTGGCGCGACTCCCACCACGAGCCGCCACGCTCCGCGCGCACGGTGACGCGCGCGCCGGGCACCGCAGCCTTCGCACCGCTCGTCGTGGCGCGCACGGCGAGCTCGCCGGCTCGCTCGAGGGGCACGGTGAGCCGGATGTCCCGCTGGGCCTCTGGGAACTGCCAGCCCTCGAGCGCCCATTCGGTGAATCCGTCCGCGCCCACCGTGAAGAGGTACACGCGCTCGGCGGGCACGCGGGCGAACGTGAACTCCCCCTTGGAGTCGGTGCGTGTGCGGAAGTAGCCCTGCCCGCCGCCCGCGTTGGCCAGTTCGACATCGGCTCCTGCCACGGGCCGCTGGGTCTCGCCGTCCACGACCACGCCCGTCACCCGACTGTCGGCATGCGCAGGGACGGCGGGGGCGGTGGTGAGCAGCGCGGTGAAGCACAGGGCGAAGCGCATCGGGGCGACCCGGCTCATCTCGGGGACTCCTTTCCCACGGCGGAACAGCTCAGTCGCGCGATCGAGCCTGCGCGGGACCACTCAGTGTGACGACAGCGAATCGACTGTACCGGGCTTCGCTCCCAGCGCCCGCGAGCACGCCCACGCGGCGCGCCTCCCGCAGCGCCCACGCCACAGTGCGCGCTTCGCCCGGCAGGAACGCGATGGCGCCGCGTTCGGTCTCGATGCGCAGCCCCTCGCGCATGGGATCGACAGACTGCGGGTCGGCGATGGGCTGTGGCGATCCGGCGATCGCGATCACGAGCCGCAGGTGTGCCAGCTCCTCGTCGCCGACCGGGGTGCGACGGCGGTCGTCCGTGCGCAGGCGCTGCGCGAGCGTGTGCACGGTGCGATCGAGCGATCCCAGTGGCGCGTCGGTGCCGAGGCAGGCGCGCGTCACGCCCCCCTGCACGAGGGTCACGTACACCGGCCGCGGCGTTCCGGGCCATGGTGACGTGGCGTCCTCCGGGCCCGGCGCGTCCTCGCTCGCGAGCGCCTGCTGCGCCAGCCTCACGAGCCGCTGGCCCGCCGCGGATGTGGCGAACTCGCGATACGGCGCCAGTTCAGCGGCAGGCGCGGCTGCGCGGGCGTGGACGGGCGCGCAGAGCAGCATCGCGGCCACGGCGCATCGTGCTCGCACGGTCACTCGCGCCGCCGGCCGCGCGTGGGCGGGTAGACATCGCGCAGTACCAGCTCGCGCGAGGTCTCCTCTCCCCGGTGCAGATGCACGCGGTAGAGCTCGATCTCACGTCCGGGTCGGGCATCGGCGAGCGAAGCGTCGGCTGGCGACTCGCGCTCCTCGGTGACCAGCTCGAACTGTGCATCGGGCGCGTGCTCGCCGCGCACTTCGGCCGTGAGCGCGGCCCCCGTGATCACGAAGTGCACGCGCACGCGCTGTTCGAGGTCGTTGCGCAACCGCAGATCCTTGGCGCCCCACGCGATCGTCGCGTCGTGGCCGAGCGCCACGTAGTCCACTGCGCTCGAGTGCCGCCAACGCTCCACCACCGACAGCCCCGCGAGCAGGCCGGCGACCAGCAGGTTGGACGCGGGCTGGCAGATGCCACCGCCGATCTGCACCTGGCGTTCCTCGTGCAGGATCGCCGGCGCCATCTGGAACCCGAGTTCCAGTGTCCGCGGACCCACGGTCTCGTTGAACGAGAGCACCTCACCGGGCTCGAGCACGCGCGCCTCGAGCGCCGCCGTGGCGAGACGGATGTTGGTGAGCCGCGCCTCGCTGCTGCCCACGAGTGATGTGGTGAAGCGCGCGAGCGAGACCGGGAACTCCTCGACCGGTGGGGACTCCGCGTCCGCGGCACGCAGCGGCTGCGCGCACGCGCCGAGCAGCAGCACGGACACAGCGAGGATCCGCATCGAGGGGGCGAGCCGCATCGCGCGCGAGGCTAGCGCATGTCCGGAACAGGTGCACCGCCGGGGAGGCTCCACTACGATCCGCCGCGATGACGCTCGAACCCACACTCCCCGCCCCGCCGCCTCCGTCGCTCGAGCAGCTCGCACCCGACCAGCACTTCCCGCTCCGCTGGCTGCCGGTGTTCCTGCTGCTGGCCGCCTGTCTCGTGCTGCCGGTCGCCGTGGCGGTGGCGGGGCGCGATGTGCTCTCCCCGGCACGCCATGGGTTCCTGTTGCACGCCGGCTGGTTCTACGTCGGGATCCTGGCGTGGTTCGGCGCCTGCGCATGGCGGGCGCGACTGCCGCTGTCCCGGCTGCTGGGACGCGCGCCCGACGGCGCCGCGGTGTTCGAGGGCGTGGCGAGCGCGTGGCTGCATCTGCTGGCCAATGGCGCGGTGCTGCTGGTGCTGTTCGGCGCGCTCGCTCGCTTCCATCAACCGGCGCTCGAGCGGTTCCTGCGCCAGAGCGAACAGAGCTTCGAGTTCGGTCAGAGCCCCTTGGCGATGCAGGCGGTGATCGTCGTGCTGCTGGCGCCGCTCGCCGAGGAACTGCTGTTCCGCGGCGTGCTGCTGCACCGCTTCGGACGCCGCATGGGCCTCGGCCGCGGCATCGTGGTGAGTTCGGCGCTGTTCGGTGTGCTGCACATGAACCCGGTCGCGATCACCGTGTTCGGCGTGCTGCTGTGCGTGCTGCACGTGCGCAGCCGCTCGCTCTGGGCCACCACGCTCGCGCACGCCATCAACAATGCGGTGCCGCTGGTGATGCTCGCGCTCTCGAGCAGCCCCGCGCGTTCCGGCCCGCCGGCCGCCGGGGAACTGGCCACCATGGCGAGCGGCCTGTGGATGGGACTGGCGCTCCTCGTGGTGACGGGCGTGCTGCTCGTGTCCTGGCTGCGTCCGCGCTGGCCGACGCGGGACGCGCAGCCGCCGTGGGGGATCGGTCTGGACCTCACTCCACCCGGGGCGTGATTCCGGACCGCATCATCGCACCACCACGAGCACGCGGTTGTGGAAGTTCCGATAGGCCCACACCAACGGTGGCATCAACCGCACCGCCTCTCGCACGAGTCGCGCTCGCGAGGACTCGGCAAGGCTGAGGAACAGGTCCTCGCGGAATTCCGCGCGCGAGAAGCGCGTGCGAAACCGGCGGAGCACTTCGCCGCAGCTCGGGTAGGTGGTGTGGTCTCGCAGGTACTCGAAGTTGGCGCGAGCGGTGTCGCGCGCGCTCATGCCACGCTGGAAGCTGTTGCGGATCCCCAGGGCGGCCCACAGCAGAAGCCACGGGTGGCTGCGATGCACAGAGGCCAGCGGTACGAACGTGTGCATCTCGAGCGGCGTCCAGGGGCCCGGGAAGATGTGCAGCGCCATGCCGCCCGGAGCCAGCACGCGATGGCTCTCGGCGATGAACTCCGATGGGTTCATCACATGCTCCAGCACCTCGGTCGACAGGATCAGGTCGAACCGCCGATCGTCGAACGGCAGACGATAGGGATCGAGCGGGATCGGCTTCACGAACCCCTGCTCGATCAGCTCACGCGCGGCCTCGCCGGTGTACATACGGATGTCGCAGCCCCATGCGTCGAGACCCTGGGCGCGCAGCGCACGCACCTTGGAACCATCGCCGCAGCCCAGGTCGAGCACACGCATGCCCTCGCGCACAGTTCCGCCGGCGGCGGCTACGATCCGCATCTGATGGCGCAACTCGCCGGGTAGCGCACGCTCGTCCATGACGGCCTCCTTCAACGCCTACGGGGCTTCACCCGGCCCAGCCGGGCGCAGGGCTCGTGACGGAAGCACTCGACCACATGGTCGTTCACCATGCCCACGGCCTGCATGAACGCGTACACGATCGTCGATCCGACGAAGTTGAACCCGCGTTGCTTGAGGTCCTTGGAGATGCGGTCGGAGAGTTCGGTCCGGGCCGGGATCTGCCGCAGGCTCGACCACTGGTTCTGGATCGGCGTGCCGTCGACGAAACCCCACAGATGATCCGACAACTCGAGACCAGCCTCGCGCATCGCCAGCACGGCGCGTGCGTTGCCGATGGCGCTGTCGATCTTCTGGCGGTTGCGCACGATGCCGGCGTCGGCCATGAGCCTCGCCTTCTCGCGTGCACCCCAGCGCGCGATCGTCTCCGGTTCGAAACCGCGGAACGCCGCGCGGTAGCTCTCGCGCTTGTTCAGGATCGTCTCCCACGACAGCCCCGCCTGCGCGCCGTCGAGCACGAGCTTCTCGTAGAGCGCGCGCGAGTCGCGCTCGGGCACGCCCCACTCGGTGTCGTGGTACTCCACGTAGAGCGCGTTGCCGGCCTTGGGCCACGCACAGCGCACGAGCGGTGTCGCGGCTGCGGATCCGCGCGGCATCAGCCGAACACCCGGCTGAAGGCGACGAACGAGAGCACGAACCCCGCCAGCGTCACGAGCAGCATCGCCACGGCCAGCACCCAGACGCCGGCGTGCTCACGCCGGCCCGCGAACGCCATCGCCTCGGCGGTCACGAAGCCGCCCGCGAACCCGCCCGCATGCGCCCAGTTGTTGATGCCCGGGAAGAAGAAGCCCATCGCGAACATCATGATCGCGGACATCCAGAGCTGCTGCGTCATCGCCGTCTGGCCCGTGCGACGGCCGTACACGATGAGCGCGGCGAACATGCCGAACAGGGCGCCCGACGCACCGATCGTGGACGAGCCCGTGGCCACGTTGCTCAGCACGAACCCGATCGCCCCGGCCACCATGTAGATCACCCAGGCGCGCACGGGCCCGAACAGGTCGATCACCGCGGGCATGTAGCGGTTCAGGAACAGCATGTTGAAGAGCAGGTGCAGCGCGCTGCCGTGCAGGAAGATCGCCGTGAACACGGTCCACCAGGCCCCGCCGGTCATGAGCGGTCCGGCGGTCATGCCCAACTTGAACAGTGCAGGCGACGACGGCGCGAACAGGTCGAACAGCGAGCGGATCCGCAGCATCGCACCCGGATCGAGGAGCAGCGACAGGACGAACAGCGCCACGCTCGCCACCAGGATGCCGCGCGTGAGGTCGAGGCGGCGCAGCCAGCGCATCGCGTCGGGCGACAGCCCCAGCACCGTGGGGAGCCACGCACCGCAATGCGGGCACTTGGTCTCACCCGGCCCCACGAGGCGCTCGCAACGCGGGCAGATGATCGAACGGACGCGATCCATCACGCCAGCATACGCGAGGTGCATGGCTGCGTGCAGTGAGTGGACGCCGCATGCCGCGAGTGGCAGCGTGCGTCCATGTCCTTCCTGCTCCCCCAGACGCGCGCGGCCGTGCTCCAGGACGTCCGCGCTCTCGACCTGCATGGCGACCGCTATCTCGACCTGCTGTTGCGGTTCGCGGACGAGGCCGAGCCGCGCGTGGTGCGCCTGCATGCGAGCGAGTGTCCCGCGGACCTCGTCGGCGGCGAGACGCTCGCCGTGCGGTTCGTGATGGGCGTGGCCACACGCGTCACGCGCCTGAGCGGCTAGCCCGGACTGTTCATGAACAGTCCGGGCTAGCTCCCCGCGACCGCGCCCACCATCACCACTGGGCCGCCCGGTGCGTCGTCCGTGGGCGCGCCACCGGCCGCCTCGAGCGACACGGCGAAGGCGCCCAGCGTCTCGACCGCTCCCACTCCCTCCAGGCGCATCACGACCGGGCCGTCGCCCGTGCCATGGATCAACCCCAGGCTCGCGGGCCGGCCGTCACGGATCGCCCACAGCTCGTAGTCGTGCCCCGCGGGGGCGGCCATGTGCTCGAACGTGATGATCGCACGCTGCGACTGCGGGTCGTACATCGCCATCGCGGTCATGCGTGGGTCACCCGCGGGCGTCGCCGTGAGCCTCACCTGGCGCGTGTGCGGCGAGCCGAGCAGCTCGGCCCAGCGGCGCTCCTCGGCCATGGTGCGCTCCATCTGCGCGAGCCGCTCACGCGTCTCGGCCAGCTGCACCCGCGTCTGCTCCGCCCCGCGCCACGAGACGAACGTGGCCACGGCGAGCGCCGCCGCCGCCGCCATCCAGCCCCACGTCCACGCGGCGCTCGCCGGGCTGCGACGCTCGGACAGCCTCACGACGCGCGGCGCCTGCGCAGCGCCGCGGCGCCCGGGCCGTGCCGCGTCGAGCACGCGCGCACGCAGCGCCGCAGGCGCCTCGACCGGCGGCGCCGCATGCGCCATGAGCGCCGCTGCGTCGCCGAAGTCGCGCAGTGCAGCCTCCAGCTCGGCATCGCCGGAGGCGAGCAGCGACTCGACACGGCGGCGGTCCGCCTCGTCGAGCACGCCCAGCGCGTAGCCGGCAGCCAGTTCCTGGATCTCGTCGCGCGTGCTCAGACCCACTCCTCCTGAGGCAGCAGTTCCCGCAGGCGCGAGAGCCCCTGCCTCGTCCAGGACTTCACGGTGCCGAGCGGTGCGCCGATCCGCTGTGCGATCTCGGTCTGCGGCAGCCCCTCGAAGTAGGCGATCTCGAGCACCTGCCGCTGCTGCGCGGTGAGCTGTGCGAGCGCCTCGCGCACGCGGCCGCCGAGCTGCGTCTGGCTCGCCCGACGGGTCGGATCCTCGATCGGCGCCACCTGGTCCTCCGGTTCCACCCTCGACTCGGCGCGCCCGCGCGAAGCGAGGCTGCGATAGCGGTCGAGCGCACGCGTGCGCACCACCGTCAGCAGCCACGCCGCGAGAGCGCCACGGCCGGGGTCGTAGCTCGACGCCCGCCTCCAGACCTGCAGCCAGGCATCCTGGACCGCGTCCTCGGCGTCGGCGGTCCGCCGCAGGATGCGCAGCGCCACCGAGTAGAGCAGCGGCGTGTAGCGGTCGTACAGCGCCGCGAGCGCCTGCTCGTCGCCCTGCTGGACGCGCTCGAGGAGCGCGCGGTCGTCGGTCTGCGAGGGGTCCATGTCCCGATCGAGTCTCCGGTCCCTTCTGATACTCGCACGTCCTACGCGGCAGGCGCTCCCGCGGATGAGGCCGGTTGAACCCGTGCGTCGCCTCGGGCATCCTGCGCTTCGTCCGTTCGGGGTGGCCCAAGCAATCGGGCCTGAGAACACACCCGTCGAACCTGAACTGGTTGAGACCAGCGTAGGGAAACGGCGAAGATCCCGCAGTCCGCTGCGCGTCTTCCTCGCCGTCCCTCACCGGGGGCGGTGCGCGCGACCAGGGCGCGGCCGCCCCGCAAGCCCGGGCTCCTGAAGCGCCCGGGCAAGGGGGGCGCACGTGTCGTCGATCACCAGCCCGCTCGATTGGAGCGTGGTCGCGGCGTACTTCGCGATCCTCGGCGTCATCTGGTGGCGCGGCCGGCATGCGAGCCGCTCGGCCGACGACTACCTGGTGGCAGGGCGCAGCGTCACGCTGCCGGCGCTCGTGGCCACGCTCGTCACCACGTGGTACGGCGGCATCCTCGCCGTCGGCGAGTACGGCTGGCGCTACGGCCTGGCCAACTGGCTGGTGTTCGGCGTGCCGTACTACGTGGGAGCGGCGCTGTTCGCGCTGCTGTTCGCCCGGCGCGCGCGCGAGTCGGCACTCGTCACGCTCCCCGACCTGCTCGAGCGCCACTATGGCCGCGCGCCCGCGCTGGCCGGCTCAGTGCTCGTGTTCGTGCAGTCGGCGCCCGCCGCGTACGTGCTCATGCTGGGCACGCTGTTCGCTGTGATGACCGGCGCCTCGCTCACGGCGTGCGTGATCGGCGCCGCCGTGCTGTCGGTGTTCTATGTGGACAAGGGCGGTCTGCGCAGCGTGGTCGTGGCCGACCAGATCCAGTTCGTGCTCATGTTCGGCGGCTTCATGGTGCTGTTGGCGCATGTGTTCGCGCAGCACGGCGGACCGGCCTTCGTCGTGAGCCGGGTGCCCGCCTCGCACCTCACCTGGCACGGCGGGCAGTCGGCCGGCGCGATCCTGGTGTGGTACGTGATCGCACTGGGCACACTGGTGGAGCCCGCGTTCTGGCAGCGCTGCTACGCCGCGCGCGACCCCCGCACGGCCCGCGATGGCGTGCTCGTGTCGATCGCGTTCTGGGCGCTGTTCGACCTCATGACCATGACCGCAGCGCTCTATTCGAGAGCACTGCTCCCCGAATTGGCCGACCCGG
>CADEFY010000026.1 GCA_902826705.1 uncultured bacterium | reverse complement strand
GCACCGGAGGCGTGTCGGATGACACGCCGAGGAGCGCCACGCTCGTGCAACGCAGCGGACGTGCTGCAGATGGCGCTGGAGGCGGCGGTTCATGATTCGTCCGGGCTGGCATGCGGACGGGCGGCGATGGATCGCAGATCGCACGCGCCTGGGTCATGCGCCGCAGCACCGGCGGCGGCCGAGGCGCGTCGATGTCCAGCCGCAGTCGATCCTGCGGGACTCGGACCCGAGTCCATGCGGAAGTGCTCGGGTGGTCGGGTCCTGAATGCCGATATCGCCTTCACGCCCCGTGCGCGATCGCGTAGGGTGCGCTCGCCCCCGCTGATCGACCGCTCGCTCTGCCGCAGGAGGCGCCCTTGTCGTTCACCCCTCGCCGCATCGCCACGCTCGCCGCGATGTTCGCGCTCGCGCTGGTGTCCGCGCCCCGACTCGAGGCCGCTGCGCGCGCGCTCACACCCGAGGAGCAGATCTGGAGCGACCGTGTGTTCGCGGGTATGGCCGCCAGCAACCTGCTCGCCGAGGAGGCGATGTCGGGCGGCGACTCGTACACGGTGGGGCGCGAGGGCGGTAACTACACCGAGGCGCTGGCGCTCGCATTCCGCGCCACCGGCGATCGCCGGTTCCTCGACCGCATGCTGCAACTGTCCGATCTGGCCAAGGGCTCGCTGCGCGACGCGTGGCTCGACGGCACGACGGACGGCTACACGAGCTGGCTGTGGTTGATCGATCCGGCCAATCCCACGTACTACGGCAAGGACACCAACTGGCTCGATGAGTCGATCAGCTCGGGCAATGCCGCGCTCTGGATGTGGACGTTCCACGCCAATCGCGCGATCGACCCCGCCTACGGCGCCGCAGCCGACTACTGGCGCGGCTGGCTCGAGAACCACTTCCTCGCCAAGTGGTATGCGCGCGCGGGGGGCGCGCTCATCGCGTGGAACACGCCCTTCGCCGCGTTCTATAAACCCGACACCGAGCCGCGGTCGGCGAACTGGCGGCTCGCCTACTACCTCTGGAAGGTGACGGGGAACACGTTCTACCGCGACCGCGCCGAGGAGATCCGCGCGCAGCTCCAGGCGGCCGTGCAGGTCAACCCGAGCGTGCCCACGGCGTTCCGGTGGGCTCGCCAGCTGGATCCCACCACGCAGGAGTGGCAGGCGATCAACTACGCCAACTACTTCGCCCGTGTGGCGATCGAGATGAATCTGGAGGGCGTGCCGTTCTTCGCCTCGCCGGTCACCATGAAGCGGTTCGCGGGGACGTTCCGCGACGTGGTCTACGTGGGCACGCTGCCCGCCCGCACCACCATGAAGAACGACGTGAACGGCGGCGGTTCCACCGCGTACGCGCTCTATGCGTTCAACGGGTTCTCGGCCTGGGACTCGACCGGATTCCTCATGGACCTGGCCGAGCAGACGATCACCGGCGCGGGCAACTACGCGAGCGGCGGCCGCTCCAAGGCGGCGCGCAACGACGTGTCGATCGCCTCCTACGCCCTCATGGCGCTCAGCCCCGCGGGCGTCACCGCCGCCCGGGTCGTGCGATTCGATGCCCTGCCGCAGAGCGACGGTTCCGTGCAGATCGAGTTCGAGCTGGGGAGCGACGGCGGCGACATCACGGCCAACCTCTATCGCATCGAGCAGGACGGCGTCACGGTGACTCGCGTCAACGACGCGCCGATCCACGGCACGGGCCGTCACGCGCTGCAGGACGTCCCGCCGATGGGGGACGCGGTCATCGTGTACGAACTGCGTGAGCTGGTGCAGGGCGCCGAGCAGGCGATCGGCCGCATCGAGGTGAGCCGGGGCATCGGATCCCCCGCGGGTCTGCAGTTGGCGCAGAACGAGCCCAACCCCTTCCGTTCCGCGACCACGATCCGATTCGGTGTCGAGCGTGCGGCACGCGTGCGGCTGGCCGTGATCGATGCGGGCGGGCGACTGGTGCGTGAACTGCGCGATGGGGCGCTCTCGCCCGGCAGCTACTCCGAGGTCTGGGACGGCCGCGATGCACGCGGCGCCGCGGTGCCGAGCGGCACCTACTATGTGACGCTGCGCACGGCCGAGAGCACCGTGGTGCGGCGCGCCGTGCGGGTGCAGTAGCGCGCGCTCAATCCACCAGCCGCTGCGCCAGGTGTGCGAGCGCGGCGTGCGGGTCCTCGCAGATCCCCGTGTGCACTGCGGACGTCTGGATCACCGTGCTGCGCGGCGCCACCAGCCAGTGGAAGCGCTCGCGCTGCGACAGTCGGCCGATCGGACCGGCCTCGGGGCCGCCCGCGCAGAGGCGCGGCACGGCCGCGAGATGCTCGGCGATCGCGGCCGCATCGGCGTCGGGGAAGAGGGCCGCGAGTCGCGCGGCATCGAGCCGCACGCGCGCCTCGAGGAAGTCGCGCTCCAGGCAGAACAGGATCACGCCCGCGTTCAGGAACTCCTCGCGGTCCACGCGCGGCACGACGCGGATCGTGGCGTAGTCAAACGAGACTGGCGCGGGCACGCTCGATCTCCGGTTCGAATCGCGCGGTGGCGGCGAGCCGCCGCGCGAGGTACTCGGCATAGGCGGCGCGGTGCGCCGCGGGGGACTCGAACCGCGTCTCGTGGGTGAGCCAGTCGTCGGGGATCAGCGACAGCACGCGTTCGAACAACGCGGGCGTGAGCTGAGCCTTGATCCGCGCCCCGGCCTCGGCCACCTCGCTCGCCCACGGCAGCAGCGCATGCTGTTGGATCGGCGCGAACCTGGACTGGCTCTGCGCCTCGGCATCGGACCACGCGTGATGGAAGTAGAACGACGCCCCGTGGTCGATCAGCCACAGCCGCTGGTGCCACCACAACATGTTCGGGTTGCGCGCCGTGCGGTCGACATTGCTCGTGAACGCGTCCCACCACACGATCGCGGAGGCCTCGGCGGCACTGGGGGACGGGCCCACCACGGGGTCGAACGTGAAGCTGCCGGGCAGGTAGTCGAGCGCGAAGTTGATGCCCACGCTGCCCTTGAGCAGGTCGCGGATCTCGGCGTCGGGCTCGTTGCGGCCAAGCGCAGCGTCGACGTGGATCAGCACCGCTTCGGGCACGCGCAGGCCCACCGCGCGCGCCGACTCTCCGCTGAGCAGTTCGGCGATGAGCGCCTTGGTGCCGTGTCCCGCGGCGCGGAACTTGACCACATACAGCCCGTGGTCATCGGCTTCGACGATGGCCGGGAGCGAACCGCCCTCGCGCAGCGGCGTCACATACCGGGTGGCGCGGACGATTCGCATGCCGGCCACAGTAGCGCAAGCTCCGCCGCGAACGTAGCCTTGGCACTCCGCCCGCGGCGACCCTCATGCACGATCCCCTCGGAGACGAACGATGACGGACCTGAATCCGCAGATCCGCGAGATGTCCGACGAGTCGATGGTGCGCAACCTCGCGGCGCAGGCGGAAGTGATCTGGCCGCAGGAGCTGCCCCTCTTCGACCGCTACGGGATCGGCGGCGCCGCACGCATCCTGGACGCCGGCTGCGGCACGGGTGAGGCTTCGTGGCGGCTGGCCGAACGCTTCGGCGAGGCGAGCGTGCTCGGAGTGGACATCCTGGATCATCACCTCGAGCGCGCGCGGCGGCTGCACGCGCGCTTCGCTCCGCGGCTCACGTTCGAGCACCGCAGCATCTTCGAACTCGGACTGCCTGCGGCCAGCTTCGACCTGGTCGTGTGCCGCCACGTGCTCCAGTCGGTGCCGCACGGAGACCGGGTGCTGGCGGAGTTCCGCCGCGTGACGCGGCCCGATGGCTGGCTGCACCTGATCGTCGAGGACTACGACATGATCCACTTCCAGCGGGGCACGCCGGACCCGCGGGAGTTCTGGCACGAGGCCGCCGCGCGCTACACCGACGTGGGGGGCAGCAACCTGTTCATCGGCCGCGAGTGTGCGCCGTTGCTCCAGTCGCAGGGGTTCAGCGACGTGCGCGTGGACTATCTGGTGATCGACACGCTGCGCGTGCCGCGCGAGACCTTCGCCCGCATCTTCGAGGCATGGCGCGATGGCTATGCCGAACCCATCTCGCGCCTCACACGGTTCTCGGTGCCCGAGGCGCGCGCGCACTTCGACGCCATGGTGGCGGGGATCCGCGATCCGGCGGGCTATGCGGTGTGGCTGCTGCCGGTGGTGAGCGCACGGGTCCCGGCGTAAGATGCTCGGCCATGTCCGCACCCGAGACCCCGCATCCGGCCGCTTCCCGCGCCGCCGCTGACGCCGCCGATCTGGCGACCCGGCTGCGCGAGGCCACCGAGCTGCTCGAGCGCATCGCCGGTGATGGCGCGCTGCTCGCGCACCTGAGTACCGAGGACCGCAAGCGGCTCATCACCGCCGCCGGCCAGGTGTACAGCCCCGATGCGCGCACGCGCCGACGCATGTCCAAGGCGCGCGTGCGGCTCCGCAAGGCGGCGCGTGCCGACCGCGACGAGAGCACCCTGCACCAGACGGGCATCCGCGAGCTGCGCCGCCAGCCCGTCTTCACCACGCCCAATGTGTTCCCGCCCGCGGGATTCCTGCCGCAGGACGTGCACACCGGCCCGGAGTACCGCGAGGCGGTGGACCCGCAGCACTGCTACGTGTGCAAGCAGGACTTCACGCGCGTGCACCCGTTCTACGACCAGATGTGCCCTGAGTGCGCCGAGTTCAACTTCATGAAGCGCACCGAACTCGCCGACCTCTCGGGCCGCGTCGCGCTGCTCACCGGCGGCCGCGTCAAGATCGGCTATCAGGCCGGGCTCAAGCTGCTGCGCTGTGGCGCGCACCTGATCGTGACCACGCGCTTCCCCCGCGACTCGGCCGCGCGCTACTCGCGCGAGCCCGACTTCGAGCAGTGGGGGCACCGCCTCGAGATCTTCGGGCTCGACCTACGTCACACGCCGAGCGTGGAGGCGTTCTGTGCGCATCTGCTCGCCACGCGCAGCCGGCTCGACTTCATCGTCAACAACGCGTGCCAGACCGTGCGTCGGCCGCCCGACTTCTACGCCCACATGATGGGGCAGGAGACCGCCGCGCTGCGTGAGGCACCCGAGGCCGTGCGCCGTCTGCTCGGCGCGTACGAGGGCCTGCGCGGCGCCAACCTGCTGCCGGCCGCGCCCGACGCCGATCTGCCCGCGACACTGCCCGGCACGCTCGCGGGCGAGCTGGCGCAGACCGCAGGGATCACGCATGCCGCCGAGCTGTCGCAGGTGCCGCTGCTGCCCGAGGAACGTGAGGCGCAGCGCGGGCTGTTCCCCGAGGGCCGGCTCGACCAGGACCTGCAGCAGGTGGACCTGCGCGGTCGCAACTCCTGGCGCCTGCTGCTCGCCGAGGTGTCGACGGTGGAGCTGCTCGAGGTGCAGCTCGTCAACGCCATCGCGCCGTACGTACTGAATGCGCGGCTCAAGCCGCTCATGCTGCGCTCGCCCGAGCGCGACAAGCACATCGTCAACGTCTCGGCGGTCGAGGGGCAGTTCTACCGGATCGCCAAGACCACGCGGCACCCGCACACCAACATGGCCAAGGCCGCGCTCAACATGATGACGCGCACCGCCGCCACCGACTATCTGCAGGACGGCATCCACATGAACAGCGTGGACACCGGCTGGGTCACGGATGAGGATCCCTACGAGATCGCGATGCGCAAGACGGTCGAGCACCGCTTCCACCCGCCGCTCGACATCGTCGACGGTGCTGCGCGCATCGTGGATCCCATCATCGTGGGCTTCAACACCGGCACCCACATCTGGGGCCAGTTCCTCAAGGACTACAAGCCCACCGACTGGTGACGGCCCGAGCTGCGCCCGGCCGCCACGGCGCACGCCACCGCGCAACCCGCGACCAGCGTGAGCGCGAGCCCGCCGAGCAGCACCAGGTCGCCGAAGCCGCCCATCAGCCCGCCACCGTCCGCCGCACTGCGTGCCGCCGCCGTCTGCGCGGAGCGGCCGTAGGCGATCATCAGCACGCCCAGTCCGAGCAGGGGCGCATGCACGCCCAGCAGCAGGCCGCGTGCCCCCGCCGGCTCGCGCCACACGCGCCGCGCGAGCAGCAGCAGGCCCACGACGCTCGCGAGCATCAGCGTGATCGGCAGCGCCAACATGGCGGCCACGCCCGCTCGGCTCGCGGCCGGGACCGCCACGAGCCCGAGGGCCGTGCGCAGCGCCAACAGGCCGGCGCCGAGCGCCAGCCCGACATGCGCCAACGCGGTGAGGCGGGAGAGCAGACCGAGCAGGGTCATGCCCGGGTCATCGGCAGGTGCGTCGGTCAACGATACAGCCGCTTCAGGCGCCCCCACGTGGTGCGGTCCGAGGTCGTCACGCGGTCGTCGCGGCGGAACTCGATGTCGACGATCTTGTCGCCGGGAGCGGGGGTGAGCACGTTGGCGTTCAGTTCGACGAACGTGAGCGGGTCGAACTCGTGCACCTGCGCCGTGACGCCGTCGACCACGAGGATGTTGCCCGTGTGCGGGCTGATCGTGATGCCGTGCGGGTTGCCCCAGTTGGGGTTGCTGAAGCTGCCGAGCAGGTTGTGCACGGGTGTGGAGTCGAAGCGATAGACCTTGTTGGTGATCATGGCGGTCACCAGGATCTCGCCGTTGAGGAACGTCACGTCGTTGGCCTGCGAGAAGCTCGGCAGCGACCAGAGCGAGACCGGATTGCCGTTGACCGGGTTCAGCTCCCACACCATGCCGCTCGCGAACGCGCACACGTACAGGTTGCCGTTGGGGCCGTAGGCCATGTCCGAGGGCGCGCCCGGCAGCGGCGCCCAGAGCTGGATGAACGCGCCGGTGTTGCTGTCGTACTCGAGGATCTGGTCAGTGGCCGACGACGCCACGAGCACGTTGCCGTTGGGTGCGTACACCGCCGACCACGCCCACAGCGGCGGACCGTAGGTCTTGATGTAGGCGCCCGTCACGGCATCGAACTCCTGCACGCCGCCGCCGAACCCGCCCACCAGCACACGGCCGTTGAGCGGCCCGAAGTCGATCCCGAGCGGGCTGTTGCTGGGGGCGCCGAACAGGCCGAGGAAGCTGCCCGTCACGCCGCCGTAGGTGCGCACGGTGTTGCTCACGTCCCCTGTGACGAACATGTCGCCCACCCCGCCGAACGCCAGTGCAGGGCGCGGCGCGGCGGCGAGGAGGGCGGCCAGGGAGAGCGGGGCGAGCAGGACGCGGAAGTGGGGGCGCATGGGAGCCTCGGCGGTGAGGTGTCGGGGTGGGTGGGTGGGGCGCGCTCGGCGGGTGCGGGCCTGGGTAGACACTACTTCGCACCCGCCGCACGAATCTGACGGTTCTGCTGCGAGGATCGTGGGGTGGCGACGTGCGGCATGGAGCGTGCGATGGCACGCGGGCATGTCGACCGACGACGCGGACTTCGTCCCGCCCTTCTGCCCCAACCCCCGCTGCCAACACCATGTCGCGCCGAGGGATTGGCGCTGGCACGCGCACGGCACCTACCAGCGCCGCGCCAGCCCACGCTGCATCCGTCGATTCCGCTGTGCCCACTGCGGACGCACCTTCAGCACCCAGACCTTCTCGGTCACCTACTGGCTACGGCACCCCGAGCTGCCCATCGCGGTCTTCCACCGCACCCTCGCCTGCTCCGCCTTCCGCCAGATGTCCCGCGAGTCCGGGGTCTCGCACACCACCATGATGCGGCTCGCCGCACGGCTGGGTCGGCATTGCCTGCTCTACTCCGAGGCCCACCGGCCGGTCGGTCCCATTCGCGAGCCTCTCGTCATCGACGGCTTCGAGTCCTTCGAGTTCAGCCAGTACCACCCCATCCACCTCAACCTCGCCGTCGGTGCGCGCTCGCACTTCCTCTACGCGTTCACTGCCACCGAGCTGCGCCGCAAGGGCCGGATGACCGACGCGCAGCGCTCCCGCCGCGAGCAGCTCGAGGCCAGGTTCGGTCGCCCCGATCCCAAGTCGCTCGAGCTCGATGTCGCCGAGTTGATGCGTCTCGCGGCACGACAGGCGCAGACGCTCGTCGTCCGCTCCGACGAGCATCCGGCCTACCCGCGTGCGTTCCGCCGCGTGCCCACGCTCGCGATCGAGCACGAGTGCACGAACTCTCGCGAGCCCCGCACGGCGGCGAACCCGCTCTTCCCGGTCAACCTCGCGGACCTGCTCATCCGGCATGGGAGCGCCAACCACAAGCGCGAGACCATCGCGTTCTCGAAGCGCCGCCAGGGCGCCATCGAACGGCTCGCCATGCTCGTCGTGTGGAGGAACCACGTGAAGCGGTTCTCCGAGACCACCGGTGGCCCCACGCCGGCGATGGTGCTGGGGCTGGCGTCGCGACCACGGTCGCTCGGGGAGGTGCTCGAGCGCCGGCTGTTCACGAGCCGCATCGGATCACCCGAGGTGCTCATGCGCTACTACAGGAGACTCGTCCCCACGCGCCGCATCCCGAACGGGAGCACCCATGCACTGAAGTACGCGTTCTGATCGGATCCACTGGGATCGTGGGGGGCCTGGCGGGTCCCCCCACGATCCTCGCAGCAGAACCTCAGCGATACAGGCCCTTCAGGCGGCCCCAGGTCGTGCGGGGGGCGGGCGTCACCTGCGCCTCAGGTCGGAACTCGATGTCGACGATCTTGTCGCCCGGTGCGGGGCTGAGCACGTTGGCGTTCAGCTCGACGAACGTGAGCGGGTCGAACTCGTGCGCCTGCGCCGACACGCCATCGACGACGTAGATGTGGCCGTTGTGCGGGCTGATCGCGATGCCATGGGTGTTGCCCCAGCCCGTGCCGGCGAAGAAGCCGAGCGGTGTGTGCACCGGGCTCGAGTCGAAGCGGAACACCTTGTTGGTGCCGAGCGCGGTGACGAGGATCTCGCCGTTCAGGAAGGCGATGTCGTTGGTGCGGCTGCCCGGTGGCAGGAACCAAGCCGACTGCACGGCCGCGGTGACGGGATCCAGCTCGTACACGCTCGCCGTGCCGTAGCCGCCGACATAGAGATTGCCGTTCGGGCCGTACGCCATGTCCGAGGGCGCGGTCGTGGCAGGCAGCGTGGCCCACACCTGCACGAACGCGCCGGTCACGACGTCGTACTCGATGATCTGGTCCGTGGACGTGGAGGCGATCAGCGCGTTGCCGTTGGGACCGTACACGCCCGACCACGCCCACCCGGGAGGGCCGTAGTTCTTGATGAACGCACCGGTCGCCGCATCGAACTCCTGCATGCCACTGAAGCCGCCCACCAGCACGCGGCCATTGAGCGTGCCGAAGTCGATCGCGAGCGGGCTGTTGCTCGGCGCGCCGAACAGACCCAGGAAGGTGGCGGACACCCCGCCATAGGTGCGCACGGTGTTGCTCACATCGCCGGTGACGTACATGTCGCCGACGCCGGCGGAGGCCACAGCCTCACGCACCGCGAGTGCGGCGAGCGAGAGCGAGAGGGCAGCGGAGAGCAGGGGAGTCGCGAAGCGGCGCATGGGGACCTCGGGGGGTGAGGGAGGCGGCGGCCGGCCAGTGCCGGAGCGCGGGCCGAGATGCGGCAAGTCTCGCACGAGCCGGGGCGTATCTGGAAGCATGACTTGCGGTCACACGGGGGGCTTCAAGTGCGCCGGGAGGGTCCGCGACCGCCGGCCGGCCGGCGCCTACTCGACCGCGTCCAGCTCCGCCCAGCGGGCGTAGGCCGCCGCGATCGCGGCCGCGACCTCGGGCAGGCGCGCCTGCATCGAGGCGATGGTGGCCGCGGGCGTGGTGTGGAAGTCGGGAGCCGCCATGCGCTCGAAGAGCGCCTGCTGCTCGGCCTCGAGCGCCTCGATGGTGGCGGGCAGGGCCTCGAGCTCGCGCTTCTCCTTGAAGCTGCGCTGCCGAGGTCGGGATGTCGAGCGCTCCGCGGCGGCCGCTGGCCCGCGTTCGGCCGCACGGGCGGATCGCGGCGGCGCCGGCGCGCGCTCGGCCTGCTGGCGCTGCCAGTCCGAGAAGCCTCCCACGGTCTCGCGCCACACGCCCCCGGGCGCGAACGCGAGCGTGGAGGTGACCACCTCGTCCAGGAACGCGCGGTCATGCGAGACCACCAGGAGCGTGCCCGTGAACTCGAGCAGCAGGTCCTCGAGCCGCTCCAGCGTCTCGAGGTCGAGGTCGTTCGTGGGCTCGTCGAGCACGAGCACATTGGCGGGCCGCGACAGCACCCGCGCCAGTTGCAGCCGCCGGCGCTCACCGCCCGACAGGCGGCCGACTGGTCCCTGGATCTGCTCGGAGGAGAACAGGAAGTCGCGCAGGTAGCCGACCACGTGGCGGTCCTGACCGCCCACGCGCACGACCTCGCGTCCCTCGCCCACCGTGTCCATCAGCGTCCGCGAGTCGTCGAGCGTGTCGTGCAACTGCTCGAAGTGGGACACCTCGAGCCGCGTGCCGTGCTCGACGGTGCCGGCCTGGGGCGCGAGCTCGCCGAGCAGCAGGCGGATCAGCGTGGTCTTGCCGCAGCCGTTCGGCCCGAGCAGGCCCAGCCGGTCGCCGCGCGCGAGCGTCAGGTCGAGTCCGCTCACGATCGGCGGGCCGCCGTGACCGAACGTCAGGCCGCGAGCACGCACGACGATGCGCCCCGAGCGCTCGGCCTCGTTGACCTGCGCCGCCACACGGCCGCTCTCCTCGCGCCGGGCGCCGCGTTCGAGCCGCAGCGCCTCGAGCGCACGCACGCGGCCCTCGTTGCGCGTGCGCCGCGCCTGGATGCCCTGGCGGATCCACGCCTCCTCGATCGCGAGCTTCTTGTCGAACAGCGCGGCCTGTGCGGCCTCGGTGCGCTGTTCGTCCTCGCGCTGCTCGAGGTAGCGGTCGTAGCTGGTGGCGTAGCTGCGGAGCCGGCCGCGGTCCAGGTCGACGATGCGCGTGGCGATGCGCTGCAGGAACCGCCGATCGTGGGTCACGAACACCAGCGTGCCGCGGCGTGCGAGCAGGGTGTCCTCGAGCAGCGCGATCGCCGCCAGGTCGAGGTGGTTGGTGGGTTCGTCGAGCAGCAGCAGCTCGGACTCGCGCACGAGCGCCGCGGCGAGCAGCACACGCCGCTGCGATCCGGCGGACATCGTCTCGATCGCGGCGTCGAGGTCGATCTGCAGCGCGTGCGCGGTCTGGTCGATGCGCGTGTCCACCTGCCACTGCGGCTCGTGCGCGCCGGCGCTGGCGATCCGCCGCAGGTGCTCGCGCACGGGGCCTGTGAGCGACGTCGGCACGTCCTGCTGCAGACTGGCCACGCGCAGCCCCGGAGTGCGCGAGACGGTGCCGGAGTCCGGCGGCAGCGTGCCCTCGAGCACGCGGAGCAGCGTGGTCTTGCCGGCGCCGTTCCGCCCCAGCAATCCGATGCGCTCACCGGGCTCGATCTGCAGCGAGGCGGCGTCGAGCAGCGCGGGGCCCGCGAAGCGAACGCTCACCTCGTCGAGACCGATCAGCGCCATCGTGCGGGGACTCCGGGGAAGGGGGAGGCGGGATGCGAACCGCGCAGGCTACCGCAAGCGGGACCCGCGCGTGAGCCCGGACGGCCCATGAGCCCGGACCCACCTTCGGTGGGTGCCCCCGCGAGCGTGCACTGCGGCGCGTGCACTGCGCCCTGTGGCCACACCGCAGCAGCCGCTCTCGGCTAGCGGTTCATGAACCGTCCGGGCTAGGCTCGCGCGTCCCTGGTCCGGCGCACTCCCACCCGAGCGAACGAGGCGGCCCCGATGCGAGTGATGACCCGTGTGATCGGCGCGTGCCTCGTGCTCGCTGCGCTGGCCGCCCACCCTGCGCGGGCGGCGCGTGAGACCCCCGGTGCCGCGTCGCGTGCCACGGCGGGCGACAGCGCGTTCGATGCGCGCACCAAGGGGTTCGAGCGGCGCGCGGGGCTGTTGAACACGTGGCTCGACCGCAAGGCGGGCAAGCTCCTGCTCGAGCTGCCGCCGCCCGCGGGCCCGCGCGCGATCTGCGGGGAGTTCCTGCACCTCGAGGCGATCCGCACCGGCCTCGGCTCCAATCCCGTCGGCCTCGACCGCGGTCAGGGCGGCGAGACACGGCTGGTGCAGTTCCGCCGCGTGGGCGCGCGCGTGCTGCTCGAGCAGCCCAATCTGCGCTACCGCGCACGGTCGGACGACTCGCTCGAGACGCGCGCCGTGCGCGAGTCCTTCGCCGTGTCGGTGCTCTGGGCGGGCGAGGTCCTGGCCGAGCGCGGCGACGGCCGGCTGCTGGTGGACCTGACGCCGTTCGTGGTGCGTGACGCGCATGGCGTCGTGGCGTCACTGAAGGCGGCGGGGCAGGGCGGGTTCGCGCTCGACCGCGACCGCTCGAGCCTCGACCCCGACGCCTGCCGCAGCTTCCCCGACAACCTCGAGCTGGGCGCCGTGCTCACGTTCGCGAGCGAGGAGCCGGGCGGCGAGGTGCGTGCCACCGCGCCGACGCCGCAGGCGGTGACGCTCGAGGTGCACCAGTCGCTCGTGCGGCTGCCGGATGCGGGCTACGTGCCCCGCGCGTTCGATCCGCGGTCGGGTTCGTTCGACGTGCTGTTCGCGGACTACGCGCGGCCGGTGGCTGCAGACCTCGACGTGCGCTGGCTCGTGCGCCACCGCCTCGAGAAGGTGGATCCCACGGCGGCGCGCTCGCGCGTCAAGCGCCCGATCGTGTACTACGTCGACCCCGGCACGCCGGAGCCGATCCGCTCGGCGCTCGTCGAGGGCGCGTCGTGGTGGGCAAAGGCGTTCGATGCCGCAGGATTCATCGACGCGTTCCGCGTGGAGCTGCTGCCGCCTGACGCGGATCCGCTCGACGTGCGCTACCACGTGATCCAGTGGGTGCACCGCGCCACGCGCGGCTGGTCGTATGGCGGCGGCGTGGTCGACCCGCGCACGGGCGAGATGATCAAGGGCCAGGTCACCTTGGGCTCATTGCGGATCCGCCAGGACCGCCTGCTGTTCGAGGGCCTGCTCGGCGCGGACCACTCGGGCGAGGGCGGCGCCGAGGATCCCGTGCAGTTGAGCCTCGCGCGCATCCGACAGCTCGCAGCGCATGAGGTCGGGCACACCCTGGGGCTCTCGCACAACTTCGCCGCCAGTTCGAGCGGCCACGGCGGTTCGGTCATGGACTACCCGGCGCCGCGCATCCTGCTGCGGCCCGACGGGTCGTTCGACTTCTCGCAGGTCTACGGCGTGGGGCTGGGCGAGTGGGACGTGCAGGCGATCCGCTACGCCTACAGCGCGTACGCTTCGGCGGCCGACGAGGCCGCGGGACTGGCGGCGATCCTGCGCGAGAACCGCGACCGCGGCCTGCGCTACCTGTCCGATGACGACGCACGCCCCGCGGGCGCGGCGAGCCCCTACGCTGCCATGTGGGATCACGGCGAGGATGCGGTGACGATGCTGGCGCACACGATGGCGGTGCGGCGCGTGGGGCTCGAGCGCTTCGGCGAACGCAGCATCCGCACGGGCACGCCGCTCCACCGGCTCGAGTCGGTGCTGGTGCCACTCTACTTCCATCACCGCTACCAGCTCGAGGCCGCCGCCAAGTCGCTCGGTGGACTCGACTACGCGTATGCCGTGCGCGGCGATGGCGTGCCGCCCGCGCGCCCGGTGCCCGCGTCGCAGCAGCGGGCAGCGCTCGCCGCGGTGCTCGCGACACTCGATCCGGTGGAACTCGACCTGCCCGAGTCGCTGCTCGGCATGCTGCCGCCGCCGTCGATCGGCGAGCCGCCGCACCGCGAGGCGTTCGGATCCCAGACCGATCCGGCATTCGATGCACTCGGCGCGGCCGCGACCGCGGCCGACCTGGCGATCGCCACGCTGCTGCCTGCTGAGCGCCTCGCGCGGCTCGCGGACTTCCATCGCCGTGATGCGGCGATGCCGGGGGTCGAGGAGGTGGTCTGGGAGATCGTGAGTCGGGTGTTCGATGCACGGCCCAGGACGGAACGGCACCGGGCGATCACCCGCGCCGTGCAGGCCGCCACCGCGCGTCGTCTGCTGCTCGCTGCCTCCCAGCCGGTGCAATCGCCGGCGGTGCGCGCCGCGCTCGAGTCGTCGATGGAGCGGCTGGCGGGCCTGCTGTCCGCGCGCGCTGCGCGCGGCGATGCCGCGGACCGCGCGCTGTCGGCCATGCTCGCACGCGATCTCACACGGCATCTCACGAGAGCGGCGCAACCGATTGCACCGCAATCGGCTGTCGCGGTGCCATCCGCGCCTCCCGGGCCGCCCATCGGCAGCGCCTGGAGCATGGACGACTGCGGCTGGGCCGCGCCGCACTAGCCCGGGCTAGGGGTCGAAGCCGACCTCCTGCGCGGGCGGCAGCGGCCGGCCGTTCACGATCAGCAGCCGCAGCATCCGGAACAGCTCGAGTCGGTCGAGCGATCGCGCGATGTCGCGGTCGTACTGCGCGATCACGCGACTGCGGCCTGCCGGCTGGTGCTCGCGATCCCACAGCCGCGCGAATGCGTCGCGCGACTCGAGCGCGCGGTCCACCTGCTGCGACTGCAGGTCGCGCACGGCATCGAGCCGTTCGCCGGCGCGCACGCGGTCGCCGCCGGGTTGCGAGGCCTTCTGGGCCTCGAGGTACATGGCACGCGCCTGCTGCGCGCCCGAGGCGCGATCGGCCAACGCGAGGATGCGGCGGGCCGCGAAGTCGAGGGCATCGAGTTGTTCGCCGCGGCGACCGGCGCGTGCGCGGGCGTCGGCCACGCGCTGCACCCCCTGCTCCATCTCGCGGCGCAGCTCCGGTGCGGCGGAGGCCAGGTTGGCGAGTACGCCGCGATTGACCGGATGCGCCGCATCGAGCCAGCCGAGCAGCGGCTCGGCGAGCAGATGCGTGCTCTCCCACACGAGCGCGTGCACGCGCGAGAGGTGCTGCACGGCCTCGGCGGCGGCGCTGCCGTCGGCGCGCAGCCACCACCAGTCGAAGTCGCGCCGCAGCGCCGCCGTGTCGAGGGCGGCGGGCGACCACGCCGCCATCGCTCCGGCGGCCACGGGGTACCAGGTGAGCGGGAACAGCGCCTCGCCGCCGTCACCCCATGTGCAGGTCATCTGTCCGATCGCGCCGGCGGTGCGTCCCTGCTGCGTGAACCGCCGGATGTTGAGCAGTGCAGATCCCACGTCGGGGAACACGCGCCGCCAGTTCCATGCGCCCGGGCAGACGATGAACGGCCGGCGCGCGCGACGGAACGGCTCGATCTGCGGGGAGTAGTCGTCGGCCAGCTCGTACTTCCAGGTCGCCACGACCACGTCCTCGGGGAGCGAGGCGACCGGCGCATCCGCGGCGAGCAGCCCGTCGCCCCATACCATGGTGCGCTTGCCTGCGGCGGCGAGCACGTCGTG
Source organism: uncultured bacterium (assembly GCA_902826705.1). GTDB lineage: Bacteria > Eisenbacteria > RBG-16-71-46 > RBG-16-71-46 > RBG-16-71-46 > CADEFY01. The sequence continues at coordinate 1,977 of CADEFY010000026.1, read as the reverse complement.
CTGGCGGGTGATGAACCGCACGAGCGACGCGCCCGCGACGCCCTTGGCGCCCGCCGGCGCATCGGACCCCGTCAGCTGCGCCTCATCCGCACCCACGTGCACGAACGCGCCTGGGGTGTGTGCGGCCAGCGTGGTGAGCAGAGGGCCGAGGAGGGCGTTCGTGGCCGCGCTCTCGGGCGCCAGCGTCCGGCTGCCCGGAGCGGACTCCAGGCTGCGATAGCGTTCGTGTTCGAGCCACGCCCCCATGTGGCCCAGCGTCTGCTGCACGGGCATGAGCGTGACGTGGTGCCGGCGTGCATGCACGCCGAGTCGCTGCAGGTCCTCGAGCGAGAGCGATCCGCCGGGGCGCGTGACCAACGCGTGCCCGGGGTAGTCGACGACATCCTCGAGGTGGATCGCGTACAGGTTGATCTTGAGTTCGGCGAGCATCTCGATGCGCTGCTCGAGCGTGGTCACCGAGGGGACGGGGCCGCGGCTCAGGTCCTCGAGCACACCGCGCCACGCGAGCGACGGCTGGTCCCGGATCTCCACGCACGGCACGCCCTCGCGTTCGATCAGCTGGCACAGGGTCTGGACGCCGTAGAACACCCCGGCCGCACTCCCTGCGCGCACCACGACGCGCGCCGGGGTCACGGACAGCTCGTAGCCCTCCGCGCCGAGGCCGCCGCGGCCCGGCGAGGCGCCGAGCTCGATGGTGGCTCCGGCGGCGCCGCTCCCGCGCACGATGTTCACCTTCGGGCGGCCCCAGCGGCCGAGCTCACGCGCCAGCACCTGGGCCGCGAACGAATCCTCGTCGCGTGAACTGGTCACCGCGATGGTGATCGGTTCGGGCAGCACGAAGCGACCGGTCGTCTCGCGCAGTTCGGCGGGCGGCGGAAGCACGCGCGGCCTCGCCCACGCGGCGCCAGGTGCCAGCGTCAGCGCGGTGATCAGTGCGACGAGGAGGGGGCGGGGGCTCATGCCCCGCACTCTAGCGGAACGTGTAGGTGAACACCGCCTGCACGTAGCGGCCGAGCGTGCGGTCGCGGGAGTCCTGCACGTAGGTCTCGGTGACGCTGCGGCTCACGCTGCGGTCCTGCTCGAGCACGTCGGTGGCCGTCAGACGCAACTCGCCGCGGCCGTCCTTGAGCATCTTCTTGCCCACGGTCGTGTTCCAGAGCACCACGTCCTGTCCATAGGCCGACGGCACACCGCTCTGCAGATTGTGGTTGAGTTCCTGGCGGAACACGATGCCAGGCCCGGCCGTGGCGTTGAAGCGCACGCTGGCGGTGTGGGTGAAGTAGTCGCCCGTGCTGCTCGTGCTGAGCGTGTTGCGCGAGAGGTTGTACGTGCCCTGGTAGGACACCGTGAAGTCGAGCGCCGGGCTGATGTTGCTGGCCAGCACCGCGCCGCCGCGGATCGCGTAGCTGCTCGCCAGGTTGGTGCTGCCCTGGATCGCCGTGGGGGTGCGCGAGAACGTGCCGCCGCCGTTGAAGCTCAGGTTGCTCTTCAGCCACGTGAGCGGGCGGCTGTAAGCGCCGAACAGGTTGGCGCTCCAGGACTCGGCGAGGTTGACGGGCCGCGAGAGCTGCGTGCCGCGGGCCAGGAACACGCCGTCGATCGTGGTGTCCGTGGGCGCCGTGAAGGTGGAGTTGGCGATCGTGCGGGCCGTGCGCGAGAGATTGAGGAACGCGAACCGGCTGCGCGAGCGCGCGGGATCGGCCTCGTTGAAGCGGAGCGAGAAGTTGTGCGTGTAGGTGGGCACGAGGTCGGGGTTGCCCGTGGACAGCGAGAGCGGGTTGGAGTTGTTCACCACGTTCTGCAACTGGCTGATGCTGGGCGCATTGGTCGACGTGGTCCACGCCAGCCGCAGGTTGCGGCGGCCGGCGAACGATCCGGTGAGCGTCATGGAGGGCAGCACGTCGTCGAACGACTCGTCGATCCTGAACCGCGCCGGGAACGTCTGCTCCGAGACGAGCTGCTGCCGCTGATAGGCCG